>CAYSJP010000005.1:1830-21803 GCA_964431395.1 uncultured Halobacteriales archaeon | reverse complement strand
TGCTTGACGCCATCGAACAGTCCCATGGCCGTACTTTCCGCCTCGGATACTTATATACTGTCGGACAGAACGTTTGATAATCTCCGCCGGGGACCGTCCCCTGCCGGTCAGCCGGCGGGTGGGTCCTCGTGTTCGTGCAGCGCCGACAGCGCCCGCGCGAGCGCCAGCACCATCCGGACCCGGAGTCCGTTCTCCCGGTTCCAGTCCGTGTTTCTGAACCACGCTCGGAAGTAAAAACCGCTTTTGCTCGGAGCGATCGGAAGCGTTTCGACCGGGGCGGTCAGGCCATCTCCATCTCCCGCTCGAGGCCACGCAGGCGCTCGATGCGGTTCTCCGTCGAGGGGTGCGTCGAGAACAGCTTGCCGATCGCCCCCGCCTTGACGGGGATTATGAAGAACGCGTTCATCTCCGACTGCTCGCGCAGGTCGTCCTCGGGGACCCGGTCGACGTTCCCCGAGATCTTCCGGAGCGCGGACGCGAGCGCCGAGGGCCGCCCGGTGATGACCGCGGCACCGCGGTCGGCGGCGTACTCACGGTACCGAGACAGCGTCCGGATCAGGATGAACGAGATGACCCAGACGACCAGCGAGATGGCGATCGCGGCGATCATGCCGCCGCCGCCACCCTGGCGGTTGCGGCCGCCGCCGAACAGCCAGCCCCAGCGCACGATCATGAAGGCCAGCGTCGACAGCAGCCCGGCGAAGGTCATCACCATCATGTCACGGTTCTTCACGTGCGCGAGTTCGTGTGCGAGGACGCCCTCCATCTCATCCTGATTCAGGGTCTTCATGAGCCCGGTCGTCACGCAGACGGCGGCCTTCTTGCGGGAGCGCCCCGTGGCGAAGGCGTTGGGCACGCCGGAGTCGACCACCGCGACTTTGGGCTTGGGCAGGTCGGCCTGCTGGGAGAGGCGCTCGATCGTGGAGTGGAGTTGCGGGTACTCGTTCTTGTCGACCTCCTCTGCGCCCATGCTCCAGAGGGTGAGGCGATCGGAGAAGAACCACTGGCCGATCGTAAAGAGTCCGAACATGAGGAACATCATAGTCGCGCCACCCCTGAAATAAAACGTCAACGCGCCGGCGAAGACGATGAACAGGGCAAAGAGCAGAAACATCGTGATGAACATCCGAAGGCGGAGGCCCCAGTCCGTTTTCCATTGCATGTATGCTCATACGGTGTGGAAAAGTAAAGGTCCGTCGCACCGTTCACGCCTGTGATACTTTCACGTGTCACAAACCTGCATACGGCGGCGTGATAACGCCCCGCTCGGTGACACCCGACAGAGTGAAACCGCTGCCGCGAGTACGTGACCTATGACGGGGAAAGCCGTCGTCGCGGACGACGACGAGACGATCCGATCCATTCTCCGCTACAAGCTGGAATCGGAGGGGTTCGACCTGCGGGTGTGCGAGGACGGAGCCGAGGCCCGGGACGCCCTCGACGAGTCGGGCGTGAACCCGGACGTGGTGATCCTTGACGTCATGATGCCCCGTCTCCAGGGAACGCAGGTGCTCCGCATGGTTCGCCGGGGTGAACTCGCCGTCGATTCGGACGTTCCGGTTCTCATGCTCACCTCCCGGGGCCGCGAGGACGACGTCCTCGAGGGCCTCGAGTCGGGCGCCGACGAGTACATGACGAAACCGTTCAGCCCCGCCGAGTTGCTCGCTCGCGTGGAGAAGCTCCTCGGGGCGTAGCGTGTCCGGGACTCCCTCCGCCGCCGGCACGCTCCCCGCCGCCGTGTCGAATCTGCCGCCCCGCCGGATTGACTTCCCGAACTGGTTCGCCCCCGCCACCGCCGTCGTCATCGTGTCGCTGTTACTGTCGGTTCTGCTCCTGACCGTCGGGTACTCCCTCTTCCGGGCCCACAAGCGGCGGCGCCGGGAGGCCCTCCGCGGGGACCTGCGTGGGGGATTGCTCGACCGGCTGTACGGCCCGGACGATCCGGCGTGGGAGGCATGGGTCGACACCCTCTCCGCGCGCGAGCGGTCCGTTCTCGAGGAGTTGCTCGAGGAGTACCTCCGCGAACTGGACGGCGCCGACGTGCGACGGCTGGCCGGGCTCGGGGTCGCCCTGGGAATCGGCGATCGCGCCCGCCGCCGGCTCGAGTCGGGCGACCCGTACGCCCGGCTCGACGCGCTCACCTGGCTCGCGCTCCTCCGGGACGCCCCCGACGTGGCGACCCTCCAGGCCCACTGCACCGCGACGCCCCGGGAGCGGGCAGCAGCCACCCGGACGCTGTACGTGAGCGAGCGGGAGAACGTCGCGTCGGTCGGCGTGGACCTGCTTCTGGGTGACTCGCCGGGTGCGTTCTCCGTGTTCGGGATCGACACGCTGTACCGCGTCGCCGAGACCGACCCGGGCCCGCTGTTCGCCCGCGCGGCCGCCGACTACGACGACTGGGACCCCGTCCTCCAGGCGCAGGTACTTCTGGTCTGCCGGGAGCTGAACACGGTCGTCGGGGACGCCGACCTGTCGTGGGTCCTGGACCTGACGGCCAGTCCCGCGGAACGGACGCGGATCGAGGCGATCCGCACCCTCGGGGGGTTCGGCTGGCGGCAGCCACTCCGTGAGCGCGTCGACCTCGACGCGCTCACGAGCGATCCGTCACCGGCGGTGCGCGCTAGCGCCTACCGGACGCTCGGGGAGTGGGGCGACGAGGCGGCGACGGACGCGCTCCTCGAGGCGGCGGCGGAGGAACCGGACGAGCGAGCGCGCGTCGTGGCAGCCCGCGCGCTCGTCGGCCGTGACGACGACGCGGCGGTCCCGGCATCGCTGTCCGCGGCGTGGTCGTGGGCTGCGGAGAACGCCGCCTTCGACCGCCTCGCGCGGGACGTTTCGTCCTCGCGGTCGACACGGGAGACGGGAAACGCATGACACGGAACACGGGGCCGGGGGATGATCCGGTGGGGGGACGGACGGTCCGGCGGGTGGACGGATGACGACACTCACGGAGGTCGGCCTGCGGTTGATCGCCATCTCGGGAGTGGCCGTCATCGCTTACTACGCCGTCATCAACGTCTTCTATCTTCTCATTCACGTGCTCGCGCTGTTCGAACTCCGGGACAACGTCCGGGAGGTTGGCTGGGACCCGCCGTTCCGTCCCTTCGATAGTCCGTTCTACCCCGGCGTGGCCGTCCTCGTGCCCGCGTACAACGAGGAGGCGACGATCGTCGAGAGCATGAAGGCCCTGCTCGCGCTCAACTACCCCGACGCGGAGATCGTCGTCGTCAACGACGGCTCGACGGACGCGACGCTGGCGACGCTGACGGAGCACTTCGACCTCGTGCCGGTGGACGCCGAGGTGCCCTACGACGTCCCGAGCGAGCCGATCCGGGGGGTGTACCGCTCGGAGACACACGAGGAGATCCTGGTCGTCGACAAGGAGAACGGCGGCAAGAGCGACGCCCTCAACGCCGGCCTCTGGGTCACCGACAAGGAGCTGTTCTGTGCGGTCGACTCCGACACCATCGTCGAGCGCGACGCGCTGCTGGAGATCGTCCGCCCGTTTCTCCGGGATCCCGAGCGGACCGTCGCCTCCGGCGGCACGATCCGGGTCGCGAATGACTGCACCGTCGAAGAGGGTGCGGTCACGGAGGTGGCCCTCCCGAAGACGGGGTTGCCCGGCCTCCAGGTGATGGAGTACCTCCGTGCGTTCTACTCCGGGCGGCTCGGCCTCGCCCGACTCAACGGACTGATCCTCATCTCGGGGGCCTTCGGCGTGTTCCGGGCCGACTACGTCCGGCAGGTCGGCGGATACCGCCACGACACCACCACCGAGGACTTCGACGTCGTCATCCGGTTGCACCGGTACCTGATGGACGAGGACGAGGAGTACCGCGTGGACTTCGTCCCCGAGCCCGTCGCGTGGACGGAGGTGCCCGAGACCCGGCGCGTGCTCGGCCGCCAGCGCCGGCGCTGGTACCGGGGTATGATCGAGACGCTCGTGAGCAACCGCGGGATGCTGTTCAACCCGCGGTACGGCCGGGTCGGTACCGGCGTGCTCCCGATGTTCACGGCCGCGGAGGCGATCGGCCCGCTGGTCGAGGGGTTCGGATACGTCCTGTTGCCGGTCGCGTGGTACCTCGGCGCGCTCGATCCGGAGTTTTTCGTCGTGTTCTTCCTGCTCACCTCGGGGTTCGGGATCTTTCTCTCCTGGTTCGGGATCTTTAGCGAGGCCTGGAGCTTCAACCGCTACGAGGACCCCCGACAGATCCTCCGGTTGCTGTGGTACGGCATCCTCGAGAACGTCGGGTACCGCCAGTGGAAGACCATCGTCGCCTGGCAGGGGCTCTTCGAGTACCTCCGCGGGGAGGGCTCCTGGGGAGCCATGGAGCGCAGCGGGTTTGGCACGGACGGCGGGGTCGTGACCCCATCGGGCAACCCCGAATCCCCGCCGACGGACGACCGGCGCGGTAGGTTCCTGTGGGGAGAGGACCGTGACGGATTCCGGGATGAGGAGGCCCGCGACGGGTTCCTGTGGGGAGAGGACCGTGATGGCTCCCATCGGGCAGGGGACCGGGCGGAGGAACCGATTCGCGACGGGGACTCCAGTGGTGATTGCCTACACGAGTCACTGTGAACGCCGTCACCCGACCGAAGGTTTACTTTTCCGTCGACGGTTGTACGAGTAATGGCACTGACCGAGTCGTCCTCCGCGGAGTATTTCGATGATCTCTACCGGCTGGTTTCGGACGGGGACTCGACGCTAGACGAGAAGATCGACCGCGCGATCGAGATCGGCCGGAAGCGCCTCGACGTGGAGAACGGACTGGTCACGTACACGGGGGAGGGCGACTACGAGATTCTGGACACGAACATCTCGACGGGGAAGTACACCCCCGGATCGGTGACGGACCTGGAGACCACGTGGTGTCGACACGTCGTCGGGGATCGCGAGCCGCTGTCTTTCGGGGACGCCGACGAGACCGACTACGCCGACGACGTCGCCCTGGAGGAGACCGGGTTGTACTGTTACATCGGCGCGCCGCTGATCGTCGACAACGAGGCCTACGGAACGCTGTGTTTCTCCAGCGCGGCGCCGAAATCCGACTTCACCGAGGAGGAACGCCAGTTCGTGAGACTGCTCGCGGAGTGGATCAGCTACGAGATCGAGCGGACGAAACACTACCGCGAACTCCGCGCTCAGCACGATCGACTCGACGAGTTCACCGGCGTCATCGCCCACGACCTCCGGAACCCGCTGACGGGTGCGATGGGGTACCTCGAACTGGCCCTCAAGAACGCATCGGAGGAGCAACGCGAGTTCCTCATGGTCGTCGACGAGTCGCTTGACCGCATGGAGTCGATGATCGGCGAGTTGCTGACCCTCGCGAGGCAGGGGTCGGACGTCGGCGAGCGGACGTCCGTTTCGCTTCCGTCGGTGGTCAGCGACGCCTGGGAGGCGGTGTCGACGGGTGAGGCGACGATCGACGTCGAGACCGAGACGACGATCTACGCCGACGAGACCCGGCTGCGCCAGCTCCTGGAGAACCTGTTCCGGAACGCGGCCGAACACTGCCAGCCCGGCGTCACGGTGCGCGTCACGGACGTCGAGGGCGGGTTCGCCGTCGCCGACGACGGGCCGGGACTCCCCGGGGACCTGGCCGACGAGCTGTTTGCCACAACCGGTCACAGCGACGTTTCGCCCGGCCTGGGCCTGATGGTCGTCGAGCGGATCGTGTTCGGCCACGACTGGCACGGATCGGTCGAAACCGACGCGGACGGCACCCGGTTCGTGTTCACCGGCGTCGAGGTACAGTCGTAAAGCGAGCAGCCCCGGGCGGTCCAGTGCGCGGGGCTTAAGCCCGCGAACCGCGAATCGGACGACGATGAGCGAGCCCGCGCGCTTCTGTCCCGAGTGCGGCGAGACGGTCGCGGTCGACCCCGGGGAGCGCGAACTCCCCGAACACGTCGGGCGGACCCGCCGCCGGGAGCGTGCGCTCTGTGACGCGTGTTACTTCGACCGGTTCGAGCTGGTCTCCGCGCCCGACCGGATCGAGGTGCAGGTGTGTGGCTCCTGTGGCGCGGTCCGGCGTGGCGAGCGCTGGGTCGACGTCGACGCCCGCGATCACACCGACGTCGCGATCGAGGAGGTGACCGAGGCGCTCGCGGTTCACGTCGACGCCGAAGACGTCCGGTGGGGGGTCGACCCCGAGCAGGTAGACCCCACGACGGTCCGGATCCACGCTACCTTCTCGGGGGTGGTCCGGGACACGCCCCTCGAGGAGTCGGTCACGGTGCCGGTGAAGATATCCCGGGGAACCTGTACCCGGTGTGGCCGGATCGCCGGCGACTACTACGCCAGCACCGTCCAGGTGCGCGCCGCGGGGCGGGAACCGGCCGGCGAGGAGATCCAGCGCGCGAGGGAAGTCGCCGAGGACGTCGTCGCGGAGATGGAGGAGACGGGCGACCGCGACGCGTTCATCACCGAGGCGGCCGAGACGGACGGCGGGCTGGATCTGAAGGTGTCGACGACGAAGATCGGCCGCAAGATCGCCGACCGTCTCGTCGCGGAGTTCGGCGGCCGCGTCGACGCCTCCGAGACGCTGGTCACGGAAGACGAGGACGGCGAGGAGGTGTACCGCGTCACCTACGCCGTCCGCCTGCCACAGTACCGCCCGGGGGAGGTGATCGCCCCCGGCGACGGCGGCGGGCCCGTCCTCGTCCGCAGCGTCCGGGGCAACCTGAAGGGCCGCCGGCTCGCAACCGGCGAGCGCTACGAGGCGCCGGCCGAGGATCTCGGGGACGCTACCCGGCTCGGAACCCGCCGGGACGCCGTCGAGACCACCCTCGTCGCGGTCGAGGACGACCGCGCCGTCCAGGTGCTCGATCCCGACACCTACGAGCCAAAGACGATCGCCCGCCCCGGCGACCTCGACCCCGACGCCGACACGGTCCGGGTGCTGAAACACCGCGAGGGCCTGCACGTCCTCCCGGAGGAGTAGCATGGATCGGCGGACCGACCTCGCGGTCGTGGTGCCGAAACCCGACGCCGGGGACGCGATCGCGCGGCTCCGGGAAGCCGGGGTCTACGACGACACCCGGCGGGTCCGCGAGCACGACGACGGCGGGATTGCGATCCCGGTCGTCGCCGCCCCCGACGCGGTGGACGGTCGGATCGTCGAGCAGGCGGACCCGGAGCCACGCGTCGCCGGGCTGGACGACCTGCTCGCCGAGCGGGGCTTCTCGGAGACCGAGGTCGCCGCCGCGCCGAACTCCTGGACCGTGATCGGCGACGTGGTTCTCGCCCGATTCGACGGCTGTCCCCGTCGCGCCGAGATCGGCGAGGCGTTGCTCGACCTCCAGAGCGCCGAGACGGTGCTCGATCACCGGGGGATCGCGGGCGAACACCGCGAACCGGACGTCGAGGTCGTCGCGGGGTCGGGCGAGACGGAGACGGTCCACACCGAACACGGGACGAAGTACGCGCTCGACCTCGCAACCGTGATGTTCTCGCCGGGTAACAAGCGCGAGCGCGTCCGGATGGGCGAGGTCGTCGCTCCCGACGAACGGGTGCTCGATATGTTCGCCGGCATCGGCTACTTCACGCTCCCGATGGCCCGAGCCGGCGCCGGCGTGACGGCGATCGAGCGCAACCCGGCGGCGTTCCGGTACCTGATCGAGAACGCCCCGTTGAACGGCGTCGGCGAGCGAGTGCGGCCGTTCCGGGCGGACTGCCGGGACGCGGTCGGCGCCTTCGCCGAGAGCGGCGAGACCTTCGACCGGGTCGTCATGGGCTACTACGACGCCTTCGAGTACCTCGATCCCGCCCTGTCGGTGCTGGCGGACGGCGGGATCGTCCACATGCACGAAGCGACCCCGGAGGCGGAACTGCCCGGGCGCCCGGTCGAGCGCCTGCGGGCGGCAGCCGGCGCAGTGGACCGGTCGGTCGCAGTGCTCGATCGTCGGAGAGTCAAGACACACAGCGAGGGCGTCTCACACGTCGTGGTGGACGCCCGGATCGACGGCTGACGCCACCGCTACCGCACCGAATCCAGGAGCAGGCGCTGCTCGACGCGTTTTACCTCCTGCTGGACGTCGGCGACGGCGTCGATGTTCGCGCTGATGGAGGTGATGCCCTCCCTCACGAGGGCGCGGACCATCTCCGGCTCCGAGGCCGCTTCACCACAGATACTCGTGCGCACGTCACCCGCGCGGCAGGCGTCGATCACGTCCCGCATCAGGCCAAGCACGGCGGGGTGCGTGGCCTCGTAGCGGTCCGCGACGCGCTCGTTGTTGCGGTCGACGGCCAGCGTGTACTGGGTCAGGTCGTTCGTCCCGAAGCTGGCGAAGTCGATCCCGGCGTCGATCAACTCCTCGATCGACAGCGCCGCCGCGGGCGTCTCGATCATCACGCCCCAGGACTGCCGGTCGGGATCGAGCCCCGCCGCCTCCATGGCCTCGATCAGTACCGCGACGTCGTCGGCGTCGTTCACGAGCGGAAACATGACCTCGACGTTGTCGTAGCCCATCCCCGCGAGTTCCCGGAACGCCGAGAGCTCGTGCTCGAAGGCGTCCGGCTCCGCGAGACTCCGGCGGATCCCCCGGAATCCGAGCATCGGGTTCGGCTCGACCGGCTCGTCGGCTCCACCCTCCAAACTCCGGAACTCGTCGGTGGGGGCGTCCAGCGTCCGCACCCGGACCGGCCGGGGGTAGAACGCGTCCGCGACGGTCCGGATCCCCTTGAGGAGTTCGTCGACGTAGGCGTCGGCGGAGTGGTCGGCGATGTATTTCGCGGGCGTCTTTCCCATCTCCAGGACCACGTGCTCCAGGCGGAGCAGGCCGACGCCGTCGGCGCTGGTGGCGGCGGCGCGCTCGGCCGCGGAGGGCAACGAGACGTTGACTTTCACCTCGGTGGCCGTCATCGGCTTGATCGGAGTGCCGCCGGATTCTCCCCCGGAAGCGGGCTCTGCCGTGGGTTCGGAGCCGCCGGAGGCTCCGGCCCCGGACTCGGCGGCCGCTCCACTCTCGGGCTCCTCGCTCGCTCCCGTGACGGTCCCGCGCTCGCCGTCGACCTCCACCGGCTGGCCGCGGTCGAGGGCCTCCGTCGCGTCGCCGGTGCCGGTGACCGCGGGCACCCCGAGTTCCCGAGAGATGATCGCGGCGTGGCTCGTCAGCCCGCCCTCGTCGGTGACCAGCGCCGTGGCGCGTTTCATGGCCGGAACCATGTCGGGCGTGGTCATCGGCGTCACCAGGACGTCCCCCCCCTGTACCGTGTCGAGCTCGTCGAGTCGTTCGACGATACGGGCAGGTCCGGACGCGACGCCGGGGCTGGCTCCCAGCCCCGTGACGATGGGCTCGCCGTTGCTTTCCTCCGTCGCATCGTCGGCCCCGTCGGCATCCGCCTCGATCGTCGTGATGGGTCTGGACTGCAACAGAAAGACCGTCTCGCCCACGATCGCCCACTCGACGTCCTGTGGCTCGCCGTAGTGGGCCTCGATCCGCCCGCCCAGGTCCGCCAGGTCACCGAGTTCGTCGTCCGAGAGGACGCGCGTGGTCCGGCGGTCCACCCCCACCTCCCGTTCGACCGTCTCGCCGGTCTCCGGGTCGCGCCGGACGGCGTGTTTCTTGTCGGCGACGGTCACGTCGACGACGGACCCGTCACGGTCGACGACGTACGTGTCCGGCGACACCGAGCCCGATACCACGCCCTCGCCCAGCCCCCACGCGGCCTCGACGACGGTCTCCGGGTCACCGGTCGAGGGGTCGCGGGTCATCAGGACGCCCGCCCGGTCGGCGTCGACCATTCGCTGGACGACCACGGCCATCCCCACCTCCGCGCCGTCGAACCCCTGGCGGGCGCGGTAGACCATCGCGCGCTCGGTGAACAGCGACGCCCAGCACTCCCGGACCCGGTCGATCAGCCCCTCGCGTGTGACGTTCAGGAACGTCTCCTGCTGGCCCGCGAAGGAGGCGTCCGGCAGATCCTCCGCCGTCGCCGATGACCGCACCGCGACGAACGGTTTCTCCCCGAAGGCGTCGTACGCCTCCACGATCGCCTCCCGGATCGTCCCCGGCACCGACGCTCCCTCGATGAGTTCCCGTGCCCGCTCGGCCGCCTCCGCCACCGCCGCGGCGTCGTCGGGGTCGACGTCGATCGCGTCGATCAGTTCCGTTTCGATTCCCGACTCCTCGAGGAACGTCTGATACGCCTCGACGGTGACGGTGAACCCACCGGGAACGGGGAACCCGGCACCGGCCAGTTCGCCAAGCGACGCGCCCTTGCCGCCGACGACGTCCACGTCGTCATTCCCGATATCATCAAACCACCTGATTACCATTCTGTAACTGCGCGTACTCCAAGACGAAGTAATAATATTTCGGAGAGAGCACAGCAACGGGACTATTCTTTACACGATCTTGAATAAAGACGCCGTCCACGGATCGCGAACGAGGACGCCGTCCGCAGTCCGTGCACGGGCTCGACGGTGGGGGCCGTCACCCCCGCCACGCGTCGTACAGCGGGCTGTCCTTCGAGGCGTCGGCGGAATCGGACCGGTTTCGCTCCCCGGCATCGGGGGAGGGCTCCGGGCCCGACGAGCCGGCCGTCCGCGGCGTGGCGTCGGGTACCGACTCGACGCCGGCGAGCGCCGCCTCCGGGTCGAACGCCGGGAGATCCGGCGTCCCCATCGCCTCGACCTGATCCGCGAACCACGGCGGAAGGTCGCCTCTCGCCCTGCCGAACAGGTCGAGCAGGCTCGAATCGGCCAGGTAGGTCGCGCCGTAGTCCTCGGCGGACCTGACCACCCGACCGCAGGCCTGGATCACCGTCGCCAGCGCGGTCCGGTAGTACCACGCCCACTGGTCGTCCTGCAGCCGGCGGGCGACGCGGGCGTCGTTGGTGTTGGGGTACGGCGCCTTGCACAGCACCTGCCAGCGCGCCAGGTCGCCGTGCAGGTCCAGCGCCTCCTCCATGGTGACCGCGAGGAACACGTCGGGACGGTCGCTCTCCAGCCAGGCGGCCAGCGCCGCGTCGCGATCGTCGCTGTCGTGGGTCCTGACGCGATCGCCGACGCCCATCTCCGCGAGGCGGTCGGCCAATCCCTCCGCGATGCCGTAGGAGTGGGCGTGGACGATCCCCTTCTCCGCCGGGTGGCGCGCCATCAGCCGGACCAGCAGGCGCGCGACCTCCGGCAGGGTCTCCCCGCGTTGCTCGTAGGTCATTCGACCCCGGGTGACGTCGAACAGCGGCCGGTTCTCCAGGGGGAACGTGTGGGGGACGTCGATCATCGCCACGTTTCCCGGGTCCAGCCCGACGCTCCGGCAGAACGCGGCCTTCTCGAGGATGGTCGCCGACAGCAGCGCGAACTGTGCGCCCCGGTCCCAGACGGTGTGTCTGAGGTACCGGGCCGGATTCAGGGGCTTGAACGAGAGCCGGCCGCCGTCCTGGTCGATGAGCCACTCGGTCGCGCTATCCAGGTCGCGGGCGTCCTCGACGAACCAGTTCAGTTCGCCGATCCGGTCGGCCAGTCTGTCGCGATCGCCCGCCTCCTCGGGGGTGAGCCGGCGCTTCTCACGGAGGGCCTCGAGACGGTGCTCACACTCCGCCGCCAGGGATTCGGCGAAGTCGACGGCCGTCTCCAGGTCATCCACGTCGGGGGTGGTCACCTCGTCCCAGATCGGCACCGTTCGCCCGTCGAGGTCGATCGTCGCGTACATCTCCGCCCACTCCGCGAGGCCGTGGGCCTCGTCGATCACGACGACGTCCCGGGGGCCGAACGTCTCCGAGCCTGCGGTGTGCATGAAGTACGCGAGCGTCATCCCGGCGAACCGGCGGTTCTCCGCGATCGCCCGGTCGGAGAAGTACGGGCACTTGTGCTTGACGTCGCAGTCGAAATCGCGGTCCCTGGAACAGGGAGCCCGGTCCACCGTCGTCGACTCGTCGGGCAGGATGCAATCGTAGTTCGACTTCCCCCTGACGACGGCGAGATCCGGGAGGAGGTCGTCCTCGGCGACGGCATCGAGCTGGGAGACCTGCGGCGTGGTGTAGTAGGCGCCGGTGACGTCGCCGACGCCGGCCTCTCCGGCAGTGCGGGCCGTGCCCATGATCGCGCGGGCCAGGAGGGACTTGCCGCTACCGGTCGGCGCGCGCACCAGCACGACGTCGTTGCCCGCCCCGAAGGCGTCTCCGATGTTTTCGAGGGCCGACTCCTGGTGGCCGCGAAACGACGGAGCGGGGAACTCCTCGACGATCCGGTCGGGGTTCACTACCACTACTCGTCTCCCCCTTGCTCAAAACGTTACTGCTCCCCGGCGTCGCTCGCTCTACTACTCCCCGGCGTCGTCGTTCGCCCGCTACTGGTCACGACCGTCCCCCGCCCGGAGTTCCGCGACGTCCTCGGCGGTCGGCTCGCGGTCGTCCGGAAGTTCCTCGATACAGGGAAAACAGAGAAAGTGCTCGCTCCCGTCCACGAGTTCGAGTGTGAGGCCGCCCGTCTCGACGCTCTCCCGGGTCCAGATGTCCGCGATGCCGCCGGCGACGGGAACCTCCCGGCCACAGGCGTCGCAGATATCGCCCATATCTGACGTCGGACCCGGAGAAGCAAAGCGGTTCCGGCGCCACCCCGGCCGATCGGCCGATCCGGATCGTCCACGTTTTACCTTCGGGGTTCGTTTTCACTACCATGCGCGTTCTCGTGACGGGGGCGACGGGCTTCGTCGGGGGGCGATTGGTGTCGGCGCTCCTCGGTGAGGGACACGACGTGACGGTGCTGGTCAGGAACGCCACGTCGTACCGCGAGGAACACCCGACTGACAACGTTCGAATCGTCGAGGCCGACCTCCTGGAGCCGGGGAGTTTCGGGGACGCGATGGACGTCGAGGCGGCGTACTACCTCGTCCACTCGATGCGGGCCGGCTCGGATTTCGCCGAGCGGGACCGCCGGGCCGCCCGGAACTTCGAGCGCGCCGCGAGCGCGGCCGGCGTCGAGCGCGTGATCTACCTCGGGGGACTCGGCGAGGAGCGCGACCAGTTGTCCTCGCATCTGCGCTCCCGCCGCGAGGTCGAGACGATTCTGGGGGAAGGCGAGTACGCCCTCACGACGCTCCGGGCGGCGATCATCGTCGGCGCCGGGAGCACGAGCTTCGACATGATCCGCCAGCTCGCCGGCCGGCTCCCGGTCATGATCACGCCGAAGTGGGTCCGCAACGACTGCCAGCCCATCGCCATCCGGGACGCCATCGCGTACCTCACGGGCGTTCTCGAGGCCCCCGAGACCGCCGGGGAGACTTACGAGATCGGCGGGCCGGACGTGCTCACCTACGAGAAGATGATGGAGCGCACCGCCCACCTCATGGGCCAGCGGTTGCGGATCCTCGCGGTGCCGGTGCTCACCCCGCGGATCTCCGCGTACTGGGTCGATCTCGTGACGGACGTCCCGAAGTCGGTCGCTCACCCCCTCATCATCGGATTGAAGAACCCCGTCGTCGTCCACGACGACGCCATCACCGACCACGTTGACGTCGCCCCGACCCCCTTCGAGGAAGCCGTCACGGCCGCTCTCGCGGAGTACGGATACGCCGTCGAGCGGCCGGTTCCGGAAGCCGCATGACCGGCGACCCGGCCACTCCCGCGGAGCCGGAGTTCGGCGAGACGTGGGTGTTCGAGAGCATCGTCGGGGCCCTCCCCGGCATCACGGTCCCGGCGCGGTTCGCCGTGGGCCTGCAGTTCGTCGGGTTCGAGGTCGCGGTGATCTCGCTCGGCGCGGTGTACGAACTCCGGACGGCGATGGTCGTCGGCACGATCGCAGTCGCCGTCGCAGCCGCTGGAAGCGCCGTCATGCTCGATCTCGGCGAACAGCTTCGCGAACTGGACACGCCGGCGTCGTACCGCCACGTCCTGTTCGGATCGAGCATCGAGGTCGTGCTCGGCGTACTCGCGTACGTCGCCCTCCTGACGTATCTGTTCGTGTTCGACCCCCGGAACGGAACGACGCTGATAACCGAACTCCTCGGGGAGAACCCCCCCTTGATTCCGACGTATCTGCTGCTTTTGATCTCCTGGGACCTCTGTTACCGCATCGGAACGGGGTGGTGGGCGGCCGTCGCGGCGCTGTACCGGTCCCGGCGGTTCAGCTTCGACGGCGAAACCGCGGCGGAGTTCCGGCGTCTCGACCTGCGCACGGCGGGGTTCGCGCTCGTTCAGGTCGCCCTCCTGCCGCCGCTGCTCTCACACCCACCTCTCGCCGTGGCCGTCGGCGGCCACATACTGGCGGTGTGGGTCGTCGTCGCCGCGTCGGTGTGGTCGCTCAGTCGCCCGTGATCCGGTCGAACTGGTCGAGGAGCTCCTCCGTCGACTCCTCGCCGTCGTACTCTACCTCCCCACGGTACGTCGTCCGTCCGTCGTCGAATCCGGCGTCGATGTGACTGGACTTGCGCTCGCGACGTTCGTGCTCGTCAGCGTCATAATCCCCCATGCTCATAGTTCTCACACACCAGTACTCGGGTGTCGAATATTAATGTTACGCGTCCACGTCCGCCGTTCCCCCCGGCAGCGAACGATCGTCCGGTAGTTCTTACCCGTCCGGTCCGAACGGGGAGGCGTGCCGACCGCGGATCTCCACGTACACACCGACAACTCCGACGGCGTGCTCGTTCTCGATGCAATCCCGGCGGCGGCCCGCGAGGCGGGGCTCGAGGCGGTCGCTATCACCGATCACGACCGCCCCCACCCGGATCTCGACGCGCCGGTCGCCGAAATCGGCGGCGTGACGATCATCCACGGGATCGAACTCCGGGTGGAGAGTCCCGCCGGCCGGGTCGACCTGCTGGGGTACGGGCTCGACCCGACGCCGGCGCTCCGTGAGGAGGTCCGCCGGCTCCAGTGCGACCGGCTCGAGCGCGGCGCGACGATGATCGAACGCGTCGAGGGTTGCCTCGATGTTGACCTCGACCTCGCTCCAGTCGAGGGAATCGGTCGTCCCCATATCGCCCGCGCAATCGCCGACCACCCCGAAACGGACTACGACGTTTCGGGCGCCTTCGAGCACCTCATCGGCGACGACGGCCCCTGTTACGTCGCCAGATCAGTCCCCGGCTTCGAACGGGGTCGCTCGCTGCTCGGGGGAGCCTGTTCGATCGTCGGCCTCGCACACCCGCTGCGGTACGACGACACGGCGGCCGCGCTCGACCTCGCCGCCGAGCTCGACGCGATCGAGCGCTGGTACCCCTACAGTGGACCGGTCGACCGCGGACTCGTCCGCGACGCGATCGACACCCACGGCCTGCTCGCGACCGGCGGCAGCGACGCCCACGGCGAACGGCTCGGCGCGGCCGGTCTCGACGCCGCATCCTACCGCGCGGTGAGCGAACGCCTCCCGGAGCCGGCGTAGTGATCCCGGGATCGACGGACGGCGACGAAACGGAACCCTTTGTCGGAGTCACAGCGTTAATGTACCCCGCCGCGTACCCTGGAGTATGCGCTGTCATTACTGTGACCGCGAGGCCGCCTTCACCGCCGGGAAGAACGGCATCCGCGTCGGGCTCTGTGAGTCACACTTCCGCGAGCGGTTTCGGGAACTCGCCGACTCCGACGGGTTCGAGGACCTCCGCGAGGAGCTGAACATCGACCGCACCTGACTACGTTCTCGTCTCCTCGCCGTTTCTCCCGAACCGTTTTTTCCGTTGCTCCGCTCGGTCCCCTATGGTCATCGTCGACACGGAGTCACTCGAGTGGGAGAGCCGGGAGCGCGGCGAAACGGCCTTCCGGCGCAAGCAACCGAGCGACGCCGCGGCTGACGGCGATCCGGACCTCGGCTGTAGCCTGTACGAACTCCCGGCCGGCGGCAAGTCGTGGCCGTACCACTACCACGAGGGTAACGACGAGGCGCTGTACGTCCTGGCGGGCGAGGGACAGATCCGGCTCGACGGCGAGCACCACCGCATCGAGGGGGGAAGTTACGTCCACCTCCCGGCAGGGGAAGAGAGTGCACACCGCGTCGTCAACGACTCCGGGGAGCCCCTCCGATACCTCGCCGTCTCGACCATGCGCGAGCCGGACGTGACGGTGTACCCCGATTCCGGGACGATCGGTGTGTTCGCCGGATCGCCCCCCGGAGGCCGCGAGGAGCGGACCGTCTCGGGATACTACCGCCGGGACGACGACGTCAGCTACCCGGACGGCGAGGAGTGAGAGGCTTTTCACCCCCGAATCCGTACGTTTACGCGTGAGCACTGACCGTCCCACCCTGGTGTACGACGACGACTGCGGGTTCTGTACCTGGGCTGCCGAGTGGGTCGCGGAGCGTGCCCCGGTCGAGCTCGTCGGGTTCTCCGAGCTCGCCGACGGCCAGATCGACCGCCTACCCGAGGACTGGCGGGAGTGTGCGCACCTCCTCGCCGGGGACGAGGTGTACTCCTGTGGTGCGGCAATGGAGCGGGCGTTCCTCCTGACCGACGACGACGGGACGCGGTTCGTTCGCACCGCTCGCGAGTTCCCGGGCTACGAGGGCGCCCGCGAGCGCGCCTACCGCTTCGTCGCCGACCACCGTGACTGGTTCGGGCAGCTCACGCCCTGATCGGTCCCGGCCCGTCTTTCGGGTCGTCGCCAGTCACGTCCCGCCATCCTCGGGACCGCCGCCTTCCCCGGGAGCGAGGTAGTCGATGAACGCAGGTGCGTCCGGCTCCTCGACGCGGACCCTGACGTGGATGTCCCCGAGTTCGTCGGGGTTCCCGACGGCGAAGTTGACCACGCCCTCGAAGGCCGCCGCCTTTTTCAGTTCGAACACGAACGTGTCGCCCTCGCGGCCCTCGAGGAACACCTCCCTCGCGGCGTGGGCGATGTTCCGCTCCTCGAGTCGCTCGGCGAACCGCTCCATGGAGTGGGTCTCGGCGACGAGTTCGCCGTGTCGCTCCTCGATCACCGCACCCGGGAACAGCTCGTGTATCGCGTCCTCGACGCGGTCGCGCACCTCCGTGGGGTACAGCGGCGTCGTGATCTCGACGTCGATGCTGTGGATCATGGCTGGTCGGCCGTGGCGAGCAACCCGCGGATCTCCTCGTGGAACGATTCCAAGCTGTCGGCGTTCTCGACGACGACGTCGGCGCGGTCCATGGCCTCCCCCATGCCGAACCCGAGTTCGCGCTCGTCGCGCTCCCGGAGGGACTCCGCGTCCGTGTCGTCCCGACCCCTCTCGTCGATGCGCTCCGCGCGGACATCGAAGGGTGCCTCGACGCTCACCAGTGTAAACGCGTCGCCGAACGCCTCCTCGAAGCGCTCGACCTCGACCTTCGAGCGGATCCCCTCGACGACAACCGCCTCCGCGTCCGCGAGCGCGTCTTCGATCATCGGCAGCGAGCGCTCTGCAATCGCGCCGGATCCGTTCTCCTCGCGGAGGGCCTGTGCCACTTCGCCGTGGTGGGTGGCGGGATCAAGGCCACGATCGCGACACGCCGCCCGGATCACGTCCCCCATCGTGATCACGGGGAGCCCTTCCTCGCGCGCGACCGCCGCGGCCTCGCTCTTCCCGCTCCCCGGCAGCCCGACGATCCCGATGACTGTCATCGGGGTGACTATCGGCGAGCACCGTTTAAGCGCTGTGAAGCGTCGCTTGGACTCGCCGTTCTCCCGTTGGGTTGGCCCGTGTAGCGCACCCGGTATGGGTATGCGGACTCTCGGTCGACGACCGGGACCGCCCCGAACCCCGGAGCGGTCGACGCCCAGTCATCGGTGGCTCGCGATCGTACTTTAATCTCGGCGCGGGCGAACGGTCCCGTGAGGCGTGTGGCTTTTCAGGCGACCCGGCGAACCAGGAGTGAGGGCACGTAGCTCAGTCCGGACAGAGCGTCGGACTTCTAATCCGATGGTCGTGGGTTCGAATCCCATCGTGCCCGTTAGAATTCAACGTTTCGGCCTCGCTCGCGTCGCCCGAACGGGGACCGGGCACAATTAGCCGAAGACGAACCGCGATACGGCCCGCTCGGTGAACTGGCGACCGGAAAGTGGGAGCTGGCTCAGGCCAACAGCTCGCCGACGTCATCGATGTCGGCGCGGCAGAACGGACACCGGTAGGTCGTTTCGAAGCCTTCTCGCTGAGCCACGGTCTGTGTGTCGAGTTCGTGCATCGCGACGTCTCGATCGCAGTCAGGACAAGCCAGCTTCGGCATGTCAGTGGTATACGTTCGCATATACTTAAATCATATGAGACGGAATCCCCGGGGACGGCGGCGGGATTCCCGTATGGCAATCGAATTAACGATCGGCGCGTGGAAATTAATTACGCACAGATCATGCGGTATGCTAACAGAGGGGGATCTACCGTTCTCATACTCTTTTTCCTCTCCCCACGCGCCCATGACGTAACGAAAGGTATGCGAACGGTAGGCGGGTGTGAAATAACATACCAAGGGAGACGGCGTCGGGGTGTTCATCGAAACCGGTAACCGGACCCCGTTCGCAAGGGATGGATATGGACTCACGAATTCGGGAACACGCCCATATCATCACCAATCACTCAACTGAAATTGCCTCTAGTGATAACGTGGTAATCGACGCCGACCCGCTGGCCGATGACCTCGTGACTGCTCTCTACGAGTCGATCGCCGACGCCGGCGCGAACCCGCTCACGGTTCGCGGACGCTCCGGTACGCGGTTCCTGCGGGCGTATCTCCGGAACCACGATGACGAATTTGAGCTACCGGAGCACGAGATGGCGCTGTTCGAAGAAATGGACGTCTACATTGCCGTCCGGAGCGATCAGAACGTCACCGAAACCGCCGATGTCGATCCGGCGACGACGAGAGCATATCAGAAAGCGCGAAAACAACTTCTCGATGAACGCCTCTCCAAGCGATGGTGCCTCACGCAGTACCCTACGCCTGCGTTTGCTCAACTCGCAGAAATGAGTACCGAAGGCTATGAGAATTTTGTTTACGACGCTATACTCAAAGATTGGGACGCCGTCCGTAAACACCAGGCGCAGTTAGTGGATCTTCTCGAAGATGCTGACGAAATTAGGATCGAGAGCGGTGAGACAACTGATATTTCATTTAGTATTTCGGGGAACATACCCATCAACGATTACGGCGAACACAACCTTCCCGGCGGGGAGGTGTTCACCGCGCCCATGCCCGACTCTGCTGAGGGCGAAGTCCTATTCGACAAGCCTCTCTATCATCAAGGCCGGGAAATTGAAAACGTCCAGCTCCAATTTGAGGATGGAAAAGTGATCAATCACTCGGCGGCTAAGAATGAGGATGTCTTGACGGAGGTTTTAAATACTGACGACGGTTCCCGGCGGCTCGGTGAACTCGGGATCGGGATGAACCGCGATATAACCGAATTCAGCTATAATATGCTATTTGACGAGAAGATGGGCGACACCGTCCACATGGCGATCGGGCGCGCCTACGAGGACACCGTCGGCGAGGACAACGAACGAAACGAGAGCGCGGTCCACGTCGACATGATAGTGGATATGGCGGAAGATTCGCGAATCAAAGTTGACGGCGAAGTCATCCAGCGCGACGGCGCGTTCGTCTTCGAGGACGGCTTCGAGTAGACTGACAAACTAATGCTATCAATACGTGAACATATCGGGGTGTGGGCAAAGTTGTTGACTACGTGATACGGGCATACTGATCCCGTCGCCTTCTGTTGATTGGGTGATTACGAGGCCACACTCGGAATTTGTCTTGTACTTGAAACGTTGGAGGAGAACATGTTGTACGTGAACCGATCGATGTCGCGGTTCATGCCGATCCCGAGTTCGCCCAGCCGGCGCGCCCCCTCGTCGGTGTCCAGCACCTCGGTGAGGACGGCCTCGTTCTTGCTCGCGGCGTGGTCGACGACCTCGCCGTCCTCGAACCGCAGGTGGGCGTCCTCGACTTCGCGGCCCTGGTGGTAGAGGGGCTTGTCGAACAGGACTTCCCCCTCCACCGAGTCGGGAACGGGCGCGGTGAACACCTCGCCGCCGGGGAGGTTGTGCTCGCGAATGCGCGGATCCATATCGGGGCTGGGACCGGCAGCGACAAAGCGC
>CAYSJP010000005.1:0-1730 GCA_964431395.1 uncultured Halobacteriales archaeon | reverse complement strand
GTGCTCGCGAATGCGCGGATCCATATCGGGGCTGGGACCGGCAGCGACAAAGCGCTTCAGGCTCCACCGCCGTCCCGCCCGGTCACTTCCGGTCGTTACCGCGGTTTCCCTCCATGCCCTCCTTGAAGCCGGTGACGGTGCGGCGGAGCATCAGGAAGATGAAAAAGAAAAACAACACCAGCCCGACGACGATTCCCGCGATGACGACATCGACCATACGGACGGGTTGGGGCCCGCGAGCAAATGCGTTTCGCCACGCCACGGGCCGGCCTCGCGCCGTGACGCGTGCCGGCACGGTCGCAACCGACGGGATTCCGATACGGCAGTCTCGTGTCGGCACGGCAGCGTGGGTGACTCGCTCACACCCGTTCACGCGTCCCAAAATATACGTCATCATACATGAAATCCAGGAGTACATGTCACCTCCGAGATCCGGCATTTTAATCCCGTTGCCCCACGTCCGACTCCCGAAAAGGGGTCGTGAAAACCCATAGAGGGGCCCCGGATACCGGGGTGTCTCTTCGGGGGACTGGACCCGAGTTCAGAGGACAAGACTTATGGAACTTGCATAAAAATTCATGGCTCGTATGTCAACCGACAATGATCCGGACGGATCGAAGACGGGCTCCTTGACGAATTTTTCACGCCGGCAGATGCTCGCCCTGACGGGGACGTCTCTGGCCGCGGGGATGGCTGGTGCGGACAGCATGTCGCAGTCGCCGGATGCGACCACGCCGGACGGCGTCCCCTCGGCGGACGCGCCGGTTTCGGGCCCGCTCGATACGGAGCCGGATCTGGATCACACCCTGGAAGACGACCCGCTTTTGTTCCTCGAGGGGTTCGAGGGTGGACTGGGATCCTGGAGCGGCACCAAGGACAAGTGGCAGGGATCTAGCGTTTTCGCCACCGAGGGCGACGCCTCGCTGCAGTCGGTCGGCCCGGATTCGAGTTCCGGCCCCCAACTGCCCGCCGCGGACAGTTTAGAGGCGTACCTCTCGATGGACGGGGACACGCCGACCAACGAGGTCACGGGCAACGAGGCGGAGGTCGTCGGTGATCCCACGACCGGGGCGGAGGGTGCAGTCGGCAGTGCCGTGGAGTTCACCGCCGACGGCAGCACCGAAACCGTCGCCGACACGGTGATCACGGAGGACCTGCCGATCAACGGCGAGCAGGTGACGGTGGGGGCGTGGGTCAACCACGCCGCGATCGAGGATGATTTCAGCCGGCTGTACCACGTCGACGAGGAGGGAAACCCCGGCACCGTCGACTCCGGCGACTTTGCGGGTCCAACGAACGGCTGGAACCTCGAGTTCAACGGCACCGCAAACGAGGTTCACCACCAGTACTGGAACGACGGCGAGCTTGGCGCCGAGGCCCAGACGCCCGCGCCGGTCCCCCAGGACGAGTGGATATTCGTGGTCTCGGTCCTGGAGGGCGACGACATCACCATCTACGCGTTCGATCAGGACGGGCAACTCGACGGGTCGCCCACCACCGGCGCCGGGACCCGCACCCAGACCGAGATGGCGTCGCTGATGCTGATGGCCGGGGACGCCCGCGACACGCCCGGCCGCATGGACGAGGTGTACGCGTTCTCCACCGCTCTCTCGGAGTCGGAGGTAAGCCAGCTCGCCACCGCCAGCGCCGCGGGCGTCGGCACCGGCGAGGACACCGGTCCGGGCGCCCCCGAGACCGGTCTGGAGGCGTACTTCCCCTTCGACGGCGAC
>CAYSJP010000004.1:0-23535 GCA_964431395.1 uncultured Halobacteriales archaeon | reverse complement strand
CGAGTCGCGCGCAGCGAAGCGAGCACGTCTCGACGCGGTTCAACTCCGCCCGAACCCACTGATTTTGCGCCGAGCGATCCGCGAGGCGCAACTCCGCCCGAACCCATCCGGGTTGCGAGCGTTTCGTAGCCGTCCGGTTTTCGCGATGAACGATGGAGGCCGGGATATCGACGAGTCCGGTGAGTAGCCCCCGAGGCGCATGTTAGCAATACGCGTTCGAACGTACCTGGTTGTACTGGGCCGGGATTTCGTCGGAGAGGATGCGGGCTACGCTTCCCGGAAGCTACGTCGTCGGTGAATCGAATCGTATCGATCGGATCGTTCTATGCGTAGCTCTCGATGGTGCTCGTCAGCTGGTCCTCCGTGCGGACCCCGACCATCTGCTCGACGACCTCGCCGTCTCCGAACAGCACCATCGTCGGCACGCCCCGGACGCCGTACTGTCCGGCGAGTTCCTGGTGTCGGTCGACGTCCACCTTCGCGACCGCCGCGTCCGTCGTCGCCGCTACCTCCTCGACTACGGGTTCGAGCTGGCGACAGGGACCACACCAGTCCGCGTAGAAATCGACCAGCACGACGTCGTGACCTTCGGTGATCTCCGCGAAGTGATCCACGCTCTCGACGTGGATCGGGCTGTCCGGCGCGCCGCTCCCGTCGTCGCCCGCCTCGCCGTCGGCCCCCCTTCCGAGGAGTTCCTTGCGCTTCCGTTCCTTGATGTCGTCGACGGTGTTCGAGTCGCTCATCACTCTCCCTTATTGCTTGGAGACGCTTAATGGTTTTGTGAGTAGCGGGCAATACTCTCCCCGAGCGCGCCCAGCAGGCGGTCGATCTCTCCCCGCGTGTTGACCGCGTGTACCGACGCCCGGATCGCCTCGGGGTCGGGCAGCGCCCGGACGACGATCCCCTCGGAGGCGAGCCGGTCGACCGTGGCGTCGGGGTCCGGGACGTCGATGGTCACGAGCCCCGACTCCGGCGGCTCCGGGCTGAGCAGCCTGTCCTCGGGGACGCCCGCGGCCAGCCGCCCGGCCAGTCGCCGGATCCGTGATTCGATCCGGCCGACGCCCACCTCCTCGATCGCGTCGATCGCCTCCCGGAGGGCGACGTGCGGCGCGGGGTTCGCCGACCCGACCTCGAACCGGCGTGCACCCGGCGCGAACGCGAAGGGGTCGGCGGTCGGCGTCTCGACGCTCCGGTAGCCGACCGTGCGCGGCGCGAGGTCCGCCGCGACGTCGCGGTCCACGTAGAGAAAGCCGCCGCCCCAGAGCCCGAGCAGCCACTTGTGGCCGGCGGCGGCCACGACGTCCGCGCCCCACTCCTCGACGTCCATCGGGACCTGTCCGGGGACCTGCACGGCGTCGACGAGACTCAGCGCGCCCGCGTCGTCGGCGATCGCCGCGAGATCGGCCACGGGCAGGCGCGTCCCGTGGGTCCACGTGATCGCG
Organism: uncultured Halobacteriales archaeon; assembly: GCA_964431395.1. Taxonomy (GTDB): domain Archaea; phylum Halobacteriota; class Halobacteria; order Halobacteriales; family Hikarchaeaceae; genus CAYSJP01. The sequence continues at coordinate 22,093 of CAYSJP010000004.1, read as the reverse complement.
CTGAAACACGCCAGCCTGGCGTCCGCGGCCGCGTCGGCGAACGCGTCCACGTCGATGCGCCCGTCCTCCGTCGGGACGACCCGCACCTCCACGCCCTCCCGGCGCAGTCGCTGCCACGGCAGAACCCCGGCAGGATGCTCGAGGTCCGTCCGGACGACGACGTCCCCGGATTCCCAGTCGATCGCGTTCGCGACGGCGTTGATTCCCGCCGTCGTGCTCTCGGTGAGCGCTACCTCGTCGGGGTCAGCGCCGACGAAGGAGGCGACCCGCTCGCGGGTCCGGTCGAAGGAACCGAAGGCGGCCCCGTAGGGGTCGTCCCCCACCGGACTCTCGTACTCGTGGGACCGGAGAAACTCCGCGGCGGCGTCGACGACGTACCGCGGACTCGGCCCGTGGGCACCGAAGTTCAGGTACACGCCCTCCCGGAGCGCGGGCACGTCCGCGCGGAGTTCGCGCGGCGTCATCGTCCGCCCGCCCCCGGGGTGCCGTACCTGTCGACGAGCTCACGGAGCTCCGCCTCCGTCCGCGCGCCACGGAGCCGTTTCACCGGGTGCCCGTCGGCGAAGAGGACGAACGCCGGGGTGCTCCTGGCGCCGAACTCGATCGCAGTTTCGAGGTGGGTCTCGACGTCGACCGTGCGGACCGCTGCCCCGGTGTCGGCGGCGATCGACTCCAGGATCGGCTCCATTCGCCGGCAGCCTCCGCACCACTCCGCCCGGAACTCGACCAGCGTGACGCCGCTCGATCCGACGACGGCATCGAGGTCGCCGTCACCGAGTGGTTCCACACCTGCCGTCCCGATCTCTCCGGTTGCCATCGTGTCTGGTACGACCTCGGAGTTTAATAATCTTGGGAGTATTAAACAATACTATCTCTGGGAGTATTAACCAATACTGTCCCGTCGAACGGGCAACCGGAGCTACTCCGTCTCGTCCCCGTTCCTGGACTGGCCGATCGCCCCCGCCACCGCGAGGAGGTATCCCAGCCCGTGCTGGACGTCGGGGTCCCGGGACCGCCGGAGCAGGCCGACGAGACCGACCCGTTCGGGGGGATCGCGCTCGGCCGCGCCGACGCCCCGGAGCATGGTTTCGAGGCCCTCGCGAGTGTCGTCGTCCGCGGCGTCCTGTGCGAGTTCCCCGAGCCCGCTTCCGGTTTCGGCGAGCGACCGGACCATCTCGTCGTCGAGGGCTGCGGTGCCCAGCGACGCGACCTCCGCGAGCTCCATCAGCTCCTCCAACGTCCCGGAGCGCTGGAGGGCAACGATCGACTCGAGTGCGCGCCGGAGTTCCGCGCCGTTCTCCCCGACGGCCTCGGCGAGCGCGGCGGTCTCGTCGGTCGCGAGCCCGTCGGCCGATTCGGCGAGCGTCGCCGTCGTGTCGGCTACGTCGCGGGCCATCTCGTCCGTGAGGGCGCTCTCGCCCAGCGCCAGCACGTCGAGCAGTTCGTTGACCGCGTCGAGCCGCCGGACGAGCCCCGCGACGGCCTCGGGGTTCTCGGCGATCGCCTCCTCGAGTTCGGTGCTTCCGGTCGCACGGTCGACGTCCCCCGTCGCGCGGTCGGCGTCCCCCCTCTCACGGTCGACGTCCTCGATAGCGCCGTCGCCCGACATGGTCAGAGCAGTCCCCGTGCGGTGAGCCAGTAGGCCTCGTTGTACGCCAGTTTCGACCAGTGGAGCTTCTCGGAGGGCGGCGCCGGCGACGGCGGGTTCTCGTAATCGAACTCGACGTACGAGGCCGCGTCCATCCCCGTCTCGATGAAACACAGCGTCTTCCCGTCGTAGGTCGCCGTCGGCCGTTGCCCGCGGATCTCGCTCGCGAGCCGCTGGCCGACGACGCCCGCCTGGTAGTGGGCGACGCTCCCGGCGTTCGGAACGCCGGTCTCCGCCGTGTCACCGAGGGCGTACACGTCCTCCGCCGCCTCGGCCTCGAGGGTGCGGTCGTCGACGTCGACCCAGCCGCGGTCGCCGAGCCCCGCCTCCTCGACGATGTCGACGCCACGGTGGGGCGGGATCGCCACCAGGAGGTCGTACTCCAGTTCGGTCCCCTCCATCGATCCGATCGTCCGGGCGCCGGGGTCGACCGATTCCGCGTTGAAGAACGTCTCGACGCCGACGTCGCGGTCGTCCATGCGCGGCCGGGCCCACTCGGCGATGTGTGGGTTGCCGTGGACGCGGCCGATCGGGTAGGTGTAGGTGATGTCGACGTCCTCGCGGAGCCCCTGCTCCCGGAGCCAGTCCTCGGCCATGAACGTGAACTCGAGGGGCGCAGCCGGGCACATGTGGGGCGTGCCCACGACGCTCAAGACGAGATGACCCTCCTCGAAGGACAGCAGTTCGTCGCGGAGCGCGGTGGCCCCCGACTCGCTGTAGTAGTCGTGCGCACCCTCCTGAAGCCCCGGAATCTCCCCGGCCGCGAGCGTCGACCCGGTCGCCAGCACCAGATGGTCGTACGCGAGGGGCGACCCGCCGTCCTCGAACCGGAGCTGCCGGGCGTCCGTGTCGACGTCCGTCACGCGGTCGATCCGGAGGTCGACGGCGCCGTCGACGAGCTCCGACAGCGGTCGCCGGCCATCCTCCGGTTCCCGCTGTCCGAACGGCACGTACAGCCACACCGGCTTGTACACGTGGTCGGGACCGTCGTTGACCAGGGTGACGCGAACCTCGCCGGCCCCGAGCTCGGTCCCGAGTCGGTCGGCGAGGTCGTTCGCCAGAACCACCCCACCGGTTCCACCCCCGACGATGACGACGTGTTCGGTCACGTTTTCTCCACGTAGAACGCGTAGTGGTCCTCGCGTTCCTCGACCGCGAGCAGTTCGTTTCCGGCCTCCTCGGTCCACTCGGGGACGTCCGTTAGCGACTGGTCGTTGTCGCTGAGCAGGCACACGACATCGCTCGCCCCGGCGCTCCGTATCTTCCCGATGAGGTCCATCAGCGGGCCGGGACAGGCTGCCCCCCGGGAATCGACCGTGGTGTCGGCATCGATGTCGGTTCCGTCCCCGGCGGGTTCGACGTTTGTGTCGGCCATGGGTCCGTCTACTGCTCCGTTCCGCCCCGTATTAGTATTGTACTATAATTCCAAGATAGTGGGAAAGCGTTCCGGACGAAACCGCTCCGGGAGCGGCCGAAACGGGCGTCGCTATCACCGACCACTCCGGAAAACCGGACCGGGTGCGCCGACCGGAGACCGGCTACCGCTCGTCGATCGGGGTGAACTCCCGTGGCTCGGGACCGACGTACCGCCCGCGGGGGCGGATGAGGCGGTTGTCGGTCTGGTACTCGAGTACGTGGGCGACCCACCCGCCGACGCGGCTGATCGCGAAGATGGGGGTGTACAGGTCGATCGGGATCCCCAGCTGGTAGTACACCGAGCCCGAGTAGAAGTCGACGTTGGGGGCGATGCCCTTCTCCGGGAGGCCGGTCTCCTCCGTCAGGTAGTCGTCGATCGCGGAGGTGTACTCGTACCACTTCCTGTCCCCGGAGGCCTCGCCCAGGTCCCTCGATTTCTCCCTGAGGATCCGCGCCCGGGGGTCGGTGACGTTGTAGACGCGGTGGCCCCATCCCGGGATGCGGCGGTCCTCCTCGCGGGCCGCCTCGACCCACTCGACCGGGCCCATGTCGCTGTCGTCGATCTCGACGAGCATCTCCATGACGTCCTGGTTCGCGCCGCCGTGTAGCGGCCCGGAGAGCGCCCCGATCCCGGCGGTGACCGATGAGTACACGTCCGCGAGCGTGCTCGCGACCACCATCGTGGTGAACGTGGAGGCGTTCAGCCCGTGGTCGGCGTGGAGGGTCAGCGCCATGTCGAACGTCTCCGCGGCGACGTCGCCGGGTTCCTCGCCGGTCAGCATGTACAGGAAGTTGGCGGCGTGCCCGAGGTCGTCGCGTGGGGCGATCGGCTCCTCGCCGGCCCGCAGGCGGTCGAAGGCCGCCAGCACGGTCGGCATCGCGGCGGTGATCCGGCGGGCCTTGCGCCGCGCCGCCTCGACGTCGCTGGGGTCGGCGTCCGGCTCGGTCTCGAAGGTCGACAACATCGACACGCCGGTTCGGAGCGCGGCCATCGGCGCCTCGCCGGCGTCGACGAGCAGGCGGATCGCCTCCACCACTTTGCCGTCGATCGGTCGCTCGGCCGCCATCGACGCCCCGAACTCCGAGAGCTCCGTCCGCGTCGGCAGGTGGCCGTGCCAGAGGAGGTAGAGGACCTCCTCGTACGTCGCCTCGTGCGCCAAGTCCTCGATGGCGTACCCCCGGTAGACGAGACGTCCGGCGTCGCCGTCGATCTCGCTGAGCCCGGACTCGGCGACGAGAACACCCTCTAAACCCTTCGCAATCTCGTCGCTCATGCCCGTGAGTTGCTACCCGGCAGGAAAAGCATTGTCGTTCCCGCGACGACGGCCGGAACCGGCGTCCGCTCGCCTTCGCCGATCACTCGACGTCCCGCGCGAGCCGGATCGCGGACCCGACCGTGAGCAGGGCCGTCACCAGCGCGCCAGCGCTCGTCGCGAGCACGAACGCGAGCATGAGAAAGAGGACGGGCGATTCGGGGTTCGCGGTCGCGTTCGCCGTCGCGTTGGTCGCCGGGTTGACCGGGCCGCCGAGTTCCGCGACGCGGTAGGCGTACATGAGGACGGCGAGCCCGACGCCGACGCCGAAACCGATCTTGGCGTTGCGGGCGACCCCTAGCGCCTCGATCAGCCGCGCCGGGCCGGGACTGTCGTCTGCCACGGTCGAAACAACGGCCAGGATCGCGAAAATCCCGTCGGTTCGGTCACGAGGGGAACCGCTCCCGGGCCGGGGCCGGGGGCACGGTCGCCACACCAGTGGACTGATTCAACAGCTATTATACGCTCGGGCGACCGGCTACACGTAATGAAGACGGTCGGGACGGCGAGCGCGAGCCCGGGGGAGAAGGACACCGGTCGACTCCGGATCGGCGAGACCCGGGACGGCTCCCAGGTTGGACTGCCGGTGTGTGTGGTGAACGGCGCCGACGGCGGTCGGACGCTGTACCTCCAGGCTGCCAGCGACGGCGACGAACTCAACGGCGTGGGCGTCCTCACGCGGGTGGTCCCGCGGCTCGACCCCGCCGAGTTGGCCGGGACCGTCCTGATCGTCGGGATCGCGAACTACTTCGGCTTCCAGCAGGCCACCCACCGTAACCCGATCGACGACACCAAGCTCAACCGCGCCTACCCCGGCAACCCCGAGGGGTCCACCAGCAAGCGCATCGCCCACGCGACGTTCCAGGTAGGCTCCCGCGCGGACATTGCGCTGGATCTCCACCAGGGCTCGACCAGCCGGATGATCGAGGAGACGCGCATCCGGTGTGGCCGCCACCACCGCCGCCACGGCGACTGCCTCGAACTCGCGAAGGCCTTCGATTGTGGGTACGTCCTCGACCAGAAGGGCCCCGACGGACAGCTCGCACGCGCCCTCTGTGACGAGGGGGTGCCGACGATCGACCCCGAACTCGGCGCGTCGGTCGGCTGGGACGAGCAAAGCATCGCTGCCGGCGTCCGGGGCGTGCTGAACGTCCTCGGGCACTACGGCTTTCTCGACCGCGCCGTCACGGACAACCAGCAGACCCGCGCGACCGGCTTCGATCGCTACAACGCGCCCGCCGGCGGCCTCGTCAGCTTCGACGCGAACCTGGGCGACCGGATCGAGCGCGGCCAGGAACTGTTCACCGTGACCGATCCCTTCGGCACGGTGAAAGAGACCGTCAGCGCTACCGGCGGCGGCATCTTCTGGCGCGCCCGCCGGCTCCCGCAGGCCGCCACCGGCGAGTACGTCTGCTCGGTCGGCACCGACGTCGACGAGTACTGATGGGCCGAGCGTCCGGCCTGCCGGGGCTCGCCTGCCCCGCCTGTGACGCGACGTACCCGCCCGGACCGGGCGAGCCATGGCGATGTGACTGCGGACACCCCCTGGAGCTCGACGCGGCGCCGCTCCCGGACGCTCCGCTGCCCGATCCCGCCGACCTCGACCGCGACCGGGGGCTGTGGGCCTTCGAGGCGTCCCTCCCCGTCGAGCCCCGCGTAACGCTGGGCGAAGGGTTCACACCCCTCGTCGACGCCCCGGAATGGGACACGACGTTCAAACTCGATTACCTCTTTCCCTCCGGGAGTTTCAAGGACCGCGGCGCGACGACGACGCTCTCGCGGGCGGCCGAACTCGGCGTCGAGCGCGTCCTCGAGGACTCCTCGGGCAACGCCGGCGCCGCCATCGCTCAGTACGCCGCCCGGGCCGGGATCGACGCGGAGATCTACGTCCCTGCAGACGCCAAGCCCTCGAAGCTCCGGGCGATCGAGCGCGCCGGCGCGGACCTCGTGCGGGTCGAGGGCACCAGGGAGAACGTCACGGCGGCCTGCATCGAGGCGGTCGAGGCGGGCGCGGGCTGGTACGCCAGCCACGCCTGGAACCCCGCCTTCTTCGCCGGAACGGCGACGTTCGGCCTCGAGGTCGCCGCCCAGCGCGGCTGGGAGCCCCCCGACGCCGTCGTCCTCCCGCTGGGTCACGGGACGCTCTTTCTCGGTGCCTACCGTGGCTTTCGCGCGCTCCGGGCGGCGGGCTGGATCGAGGAGATCCCCCGCATGCTCGGCGCGCAGGCGGAGGGGTACGCGCCGTTCGTCGATGGAGAACCGGGAGACGATCGAGCAGACGCCGGAGGGACGGCCCCGAACGTCGCCGCCGACGGCATCCACATCCGGGAGCCGGCACGCGAGGGGGGGATCCGCGAGGCGATCGAGGTGACCGGCGGGAGCGTCGTCGCCATCGGGGAAGCCGAGACCCGGGAGACGCTGGATCGCCTCCACCGCCGTGGCTTCTACGTCGAGCCCACGTGTGCGGTCGCCCCGGCCGCCCTCGAGCGGTTCCGGGAGCGTGGCGTCGTCGATCCCGACGCGGAGGTCGTCGTCGCGCTCTCGGGGAGCGGGCTGAAGAGCTGATGATGATCGGTGTAGGCGTTTGCCGGTGCTCGCTTCCCCCGGTGGCGGCGAGCACCAAGAAGAGACGACGAATAGCATCACGACTCCACGGTGCGAACCGACCGGCACCGCTACCTGCAAACCGATCGTCGGGTCGCTCACCACGTGGATCGCGTCGTAGCGCCGTGTCGGAGACGATCGACGGGGCTTGCTCAGAGTGCCGTTCGATCATCCGGGACGGGCCCTGCGCCGGCAGCAACGAGGAGACAGACGATGCCACCGCCGCCGCCGGCGACAGCAACGCCAACACCCGCCAACTGGAGGGCGGCCGTCTCACCGAGTACCGGTGTCCCGAATTCGATGACACTCCCCATTGCGATCGGCGTGACCGTCGCTGTTAGACGCGCGCCGGTGGCACCGAGGCCGACGAGCCCTGCACGGAGTGTGTGGGGTGCCAAGTCGGTGATGTAACTCCGGTACAGTGACAGAGCAATGCCGAACCCAGCGCCAGCCAGTATGATCCAGAGCAGTGCGATACCCACCTGGGGCGAGAGGAGAAAGCCGACGAACCCGACGGTGAGAGCGATATTGGCGGTCACGAGCGCCGGGAACTTGCCGCCGAACAGCGAGACGATCCGCCCGACCTGGCTGCTTGCCACCCCGAAGACGAGATTCCCGACGGCAACCACCAGTCCGGCCTGAAACGGGGTTCCCCCCATCACCCGGACGACGATGAGCGAGTTGAACGTCAGGAATCCGATCCAGACGATCACCGGCAACGACCGGGCGATCAACAGCACGTACACGCGTGGGTAGCCGACGAGTGTGGACAACGCATCCCGGTACGCGGGCTCGTTTGTGGCAGTGTCTTTCCCGGCAGTTCGGGTCGTTCGTTCGGGGAACCGGAGATAGACGGCGGCCGCGACCGGAAACGCGGCCGCGTACAGGGCGAACGGATACTGCCAGGTGACTGTGACCAGAACGCCGGCCAACAGCGGGAAGACGGCACCACTGATCCCGTTTACTAACATCCGGAGCCCTTGCCCCGTCACCTCCCGCTCACCGTCGTACATATCACCGATACTCGTCGTGATGACCGGCACGATCCCGGCGAATCCGACCCCCTGAATCACGCGCAACCCCAAGACGACGCGGAAATCGGTCGTCGACACGATCAGTGACCCGCCGGCACCGAACAGGAGGAGAGCGACGACCAGGACCGGTCTGCGGCCGTACCGGTCGGCGAGCACCCCGGCAATCGGGATGGCGACGATTGCCGGTGCCGTCAGAAACGAAATAATCAAGCCGATATTGGCGGCCGAAGCCCCGAACGGCCCGATGAGCGACTCCAGGACCGGCGAGACCAGTGACGTTCCCAGAATCGGAAACACGGTTGCGAGCAACAGAAGCTGGAGATTCGAGTCACGAAGGATTATCGCATCCTCACCGAGGATCAGACGTCGGAGAACCATATCAGCACGGCAAGTCACGGCGACCACGAATAAATGCCACCTGATCTCGGATCGACGATGCGTGACACGCCGAGCGATATGCCTCTCGGGCGGTTTCGTCGGGCGAATAGCCGGCCTCGAGCTACGCCAATCACTACGAGGACGCCCGGCGTCGCAACGATTTCGACCGTCGTTCGTCGGCCGTCGATGCCCACGAGGAGGTACTCGGATGGGTTACCGCTCCGGGTGCGTCGGCCCGTCGAACCCGCCCCTGACGAGGGGCTTCGCGATGTGGCGCCGCGCGACCGGGGGCACCTCGTACCACCCGGGTTCGAGGTCGCGGTCGAGTTCCCGGGTCGCCTTTCGCCCCCGCTCCGTCCCGCAGTCCCGGCACCGGTAGCCCTGACCGGCACCCGCGCTCTCCATCCGCCGGCCACAGTCGGGGCAGGTCGGGGTCACCTGCTCGGTCCGGCGCAGGTCCCGGACGGCGAACTTCTCCAGTTTGAGCGTCCCGCCGCTCACCTCGCCACAGACGGTGAGCCGATCGCCGGTCCGGAGCGCCCTCACGCGGTCCCGGAAGCGCTTGGTGGGCTCGAAGGCGGCGCAGCGAACGGACACGTCGTCGTGTCCGATTTCGAAGAAGACGTGTCCGCCCTCCCGGGTCTCGGGCGCCCCGCTCACCGACCCCGGGACGCGGTAGGCGCGCCCCTCCCGGAGGCCGCCCAGTCGCCCCTCCCGGAGGTGGGCGTCGGTGCCCTGATTCGTGACGAACAGTCGCGTCCGCTCGACCGGCTCGGAGTCGACGTCGGCCGCGACCGACCGTACTGAGTCGGGATCGTCGCCGCGGATGCCGTACAGGACCGGCCCGGGCGTGTGGGGGACACAGACCGCCTCCCCCTCGACGCGGTCGACCGTGTCCCAGACCTCGGGATACCCGCGGTCGGCGGCGGCGAACACCGAGTCGCGGTCGACGTCGCGAGGGGTACCCCACCGACCGGGCTCGCGGTAGGCGATGTGTTCGTACGTCCAGTCATCGAGCGCGGGCCAGGCGCCGGCGGCCGCGAGCGCGCCGATCCGGCCACGCCCGGTCTTCCAGCCCGCCGCGCGGTAGCCGTGTTCCTCGATCAGATCGAGGGCGTCCGGGAGGTCGTGGCGGCCCCGCATGGCCTCGCGGGCGAAACCGACGACTGGATCGGGGACCCCCTCCGGGTCGCCGGGCGCCACGACGAGGCCAGGGTGGGTGTTCGGGTCCGCCGTCTCGGCGGCTCCGAGTTCCTCGCGGGCGCACTCGAAGGCCGGCTCCGGGTCGACGGAGGTGTGGACGGCGAGCGCGGCGTTCCCGCGGGTCTTGTGCTCGATGGCGGGGTTCAGGCGCACGAGCAAGACGCGCCGGACCGCCGCCCCGCGCCGATCACCGGGACCCTCGACCGCATCCGGACCGGCGGGCTCTCCCGCGACCCGACCGCCCCGCTCGCGGAGCCGGTCGGCGATCCGCGCCGCGAGGTAGGTCGTGCACATTCCCCGCTCCCGGGAGTCGGTATCGTCCACCGCGACGACGGTCATCGCCCCCGCTTGGCCGGTGTCGGTCAAAACCCTTTTCCACGGCGCTCGCCCCCCACCTGGCCGGTTGCCGGTGGTTTCGCCACAACACATTTAAACAGGGCCGAACCTAGTTCTTGATAGGGTATGTCCCACGACGCGCTGGTCGGCAACGTGATTGCCATGTTCGAGGACGCGGGCTTCACCGTGAGCGACCGGTGTGCGGTGCGCCCGAAGAGCTTCGACGTGGTCGCGCGCCGCGACAGGGACCTCGTCTTCGTGAAGATACTCGGGAACATCGACGCGTTCGACCGCGCCACGGGCGTCGCGATGCGCCGCCTCGGCGAGTTTCTCGAGGGAACGCCGCTGGTGATCGGCCTGCGGACCCGCGACAAGGAGCTCGATCCGGGGGTCATGTACCTCAGACACGGCGTGCCCGTCCTCAGCCCCGACACGGCCTACAACCTGTTCGTCGAGCGGGTCGAGCCACTGATCTACGCCGCACCGGGCGGGCTGTACGTCAGCATCGACGGCGACGTCCTCAAGGACGAGCGCGAGGATCGGGGCTGGAGCCTGGGCCAGCTGGCGAACGAACTCGGCGTCTCCCGCCGGACCGTCTCGAAGTACGAGGACGGCATGGACGCCAGCATCGACGTGGCCCAGCAACTCGAGGAGCTGTTCGGTGGCGACCTCACCAACCCCCTCGACGTGTTCGACGGCGCCGACCCGGTCCACGAGGGGGAAGACGACACGGCCGAGGATCACGCGGGCGGCGAGGAGCCCGAGTCCGCCACCGTCCTCAGCCGGGTCGGGTTCGTCGTCCACCCGACCGCCCGGGCGCCGTTCCGGACCGTGAGCGAGGACGAGGACAACGCGGAGCGCACGCTCATCACCGGCCACTCGGAGTTCACCAAGACCGCGGAGAAGCGCGCCCGCATCATGGCCTCGGTCGGGCGGGTCATCCGGACGCGATCGGTGTACTTCGTCGAGTCGGCCGGCCGCGAGACGGTCGACGGCACCGCGATCGTCGAGCGCGAGGAGGCCGAGGCCATCGACAGCCCCCAGGACCTCGACGACCTCATCCGGGACCGCGGACAGAGCGTCTCCTGATACTGGGACGACCGCCCCGACCCGGGCACCGGGCCGATCGGCCCGCCACCGGTAGATGTTTGTGGTCGAACGTTCATGATGGGCGCATGCAGCGGTCCGACGACGGCGGTCTAACCGACGCGGCGAGCCCCGGCAGACGGCGGTTTCTGGCGGTCCTGGGCGCACTGGGAACGACCGGCCTGGCGGGCTGTACCGGCGACGACGGGACGACGCCGACGGGAGCGAGCACGCCGACGGAAACGAGCACGCCGACGGGCACGGCCACGTCGACGGGGGCGGACCCGACGGACACCCCGACGGACACGCCGACCCGGACGCCACCCGACGTGGAGCCCATCACACCGGTGGCGCCGAACGCCGTCGGGGACCCCCCGGAGGACGCGGAGGTCCTGTTCGGCGCCGACGTGGACACCCTCGCGAAGTTCGAGAGCCGCGGCGGCGGCGACGCACCGTGGACCGTCGCCGGGGACGGCAGCTACTTCGAGATCGACGTCGGGACCGGCGACATCGTGACGCGGGCTGACGTCGGGGACTGTCACCTCCACCTGGAGTTCTCCCCGCCCGATGAGACCGACGACGAGGGCCAGTCGAAGGGCAACAGCGGGATCAAGATGATGGAGCGCTACGAGTTCCAGATTCTCAACAACTGGGAGAACGACACCTACGGCGACGGGCTGGCGGGGGCCATCTACGGGCAGTCCCCGCCGCTGGTGGACCCGTACCGCCCCCCGACGGAGTGGCAGGTGTACGACGTCGTCTGGCGCACGCCGGAGTTCGAGGACGGCGAGGTCGTCACCCCCGGTCGCGGGACGGCGTTCCTGAACGGGGTGGCCGTGCAGGTTCACCGGAACCTCCAGGGGATAACCTCGGGGTCGCCCGAACCGTACGAAACACACCCCCCGGAGCTGCCGATCCTCCTGCAGGACCACGGCGACTCCGCGAACCGGTACCGCAACGTCTGGTACCGCCCGCTCCCGTCCGAATCCGAGGTCCCCTCGAACACGAACCCCCCGTTTCTGCCCGAGTACGACGACGCCTACCAGGAGCCGGCGTACGCCCGCGACGTCGGCACGCCGACGAAGGTCGATCCGGGAGCCTCGTTTCGCGACCCGGCGGAGGACGCGACGGTCCTGCTTGGCGAGGACGGGAGTCTCGACGGGTGGGAGGGCGCCGGTGGCGGCGACCCGGGGTGGCGCGAGGAGGACGGGCACGTCGCCGTCGAACCCGGCGCGGGGGACATCAGGACCGAGGAGGCGTTCGGCGACTGCCAGCTCCACGCGGAGTTCCGCATCCCGGAGGACGTGAGCGGCGTCGGCCGGAACCGCGGCAACAGCGGCCTCCTTCTCTCGGACCGCTACGAGCTCCAGATCCTCGATAACCACGACAACGTCTCCGAACACGACCGCTGGGTCGGCGCCTACACCGGCCAGGCGCCGCCGCTCGCCAGCCCCGTCCGCCCGCCCGGCGAGTGGCAGTCCTTCGACGTTCTCTGGGAGGGCCCGCGGTTCTCGGACGGCAGATTCGAACGGGTCGGCCGCCTGACGGCACTCCTGAACGGCGTCGTGGTGCAAAACCGGCTGTACCTGAACGGCCCCAACGCCTCCGGGTCGGTGGAGACCTACGATCCCCACCCCCCGGAGGCGCCCCTGGGTCTGCAGGACGGCAGCGACCCGGTTCAGTTCCGGAACGTCTGGTACCGGAGCCTCGGCTGAGTCGAACTCCCGGGATCCGCGAGAACCCTCGAACACGTGTGTCGAGTCCGGGTAGGCTCCCATGGGAGTTCCGTGCCCGCCGACCGCCGACAAATGTATATCCATTCGGTATGTTCTCCCGGCCATGAATATCGATACCGATGGACACGGCGAGGTGGCGAACAGACGGGGGTTCCTGAAGGCCGTGGGCGCGCTCGGCGCGGTCGGTCTGGCAGGCTGTGGCGGCGACGGCGACGACACCGACGAGCCGACCGACACCGAGCCCGGGGACACGACGGAACCGATGGATACGACGGAGCCAGCCGACACGACGGAACCGGGGGAGACGACGGCGGACACGGAGACCGAAACCCCGACCGCCACGGAAACGCCCGAACAGCCGCTGGACGATCCCGCGGCACTGCTCGAGTTTCCCGCGGACCTCCAGGCCCAGCCCGGGACGACGGTGACGGTCTCGGGGACGGTGACGAACCCGTACCTGTTCGACGTCCTGAACGTCGAGGTCGCGATGGAGGCGTCCGGCGACGCGACGGTCGAGGCGGCCTCGGGAACGAGCTTCGGGACCCTCGAGACACAGGCCACGGAGCCGGCCGAGTGGGAGCTCACCGTCCCCGAGTCCGCCGAGGGCGAGATCGACCTGACGGCGACGGTCACATACGAGTCGACCACCGACGAGGCCGAGGTCGAGGCCACGAGTTCGGTCGTCGTCATCGGGCCGGTCCCGGTGCCGTTCGGCATCAACCCGGGTGGCGTCCAGGGGAGCGAGGAGACCGTCGAGATCGACGGCGTCGAGTTCCTGCCGTACACCTCCTCCGAGGAGCCGCCCCACCCGTCGGTGTCGCTTCTGGTCAACAGCCGGGGACAGAGCCTGCACGGCGGCGCCGACGCGCACGAGGAAAGCAGTTCGAACCCCGACGGGGCCGCGATCGACGGCGGTCCTGACGACATCTACAACACCATGCTATGGGGCGACAACATCGGCTACGAAATTCCCGTCAACCCCGGAACCTACGAGGTGACGCTCCATCTCGCGGAGATCAACTTCGAAGCGGAGGGCGAGCGGATCTACTCCGTGTTCCTGCAAGACGAGGCAGTGTTCGAAGAACTCGATCTCGTCGCCGAGGTCGGCCCGCTCACGGCGCTCACCGAGACGGTCGAGGTCGAGGTCGACGGCGACCCCATCCGGATCACGAGCGACATCGCCGACGGGAGCGAGGACGACCACACGATGTTCAACGCGATCGAGATCCGGGAGGCCTGATCGGCCCCTCGGTTTCGGGCGCACGTCCCGACCGATCAGAACTCGAAGGCGTCGTCGACGAACCGGTTTCCGGCGTGTGCGTCCTCGATGTCGGACAGCGCCTCCTCGATCTGGTTCTCGAGGTTGGGGCTCCCCACCTTCGAAAGCGAGTAGCCCGCCTGGGCGACGACCCGCGGGTCCTGTCCCTCGTCGGTCACCAGGTCGAGCACCGCGTCGACGTACGCGGGAGCGTCGCCCGTACGGAAAAAGACCTCGCCGGTGCGGATGGCGGCCTGCTGGACGCGGGAGTGACCGGTATCGATGGCGGCGGCGACGCTCTCGAGATCGAGTTCGTCCATCCCCCGGAGCGCCCAGAGAGCGTGCACGCGCGGGAGCGGGCGGCCGCTCGTTTGCGCGACGTCCCGGACGGCCTCCGCCGCGTCGGTCAGTTCGCGCTCGACGAGGAGCTGCTGGCCCAGTTTTCGCACGTAGCCGTTCTCGTGTTCCAGCGCCTCCGCCAGATCGGCCGGCGAGTCCGTATCGAGGGGCCACACGTCGGGGAGTTCGGCGTCCTCGCCCTCCGGGACGATCCGCCAGATCCGGCCCGCCGGCGGCACCTTGTGCAGGTCGTTCTCGATGATGTACTCCGCGAGGTAGTCCGACAGGAACCGCACGTGCTGGAAGATGCCCTTGTACATGTCGACGATGTACAGGGCACCGTCCGGTCCCGTCTTCACCTTGACCGGCCTGAACACCTCGTTCGTCGACCCCAGGAACTCGCGCTGGCCCCACTCGTCGTCGTCGTACAGGCGGTGGGTCGCATCGACGTCCAGTTCCGCCGCCGACCCCGAAACGTCGAACTGCGCGACGACGTTCCCGGAGGGGTCGGGCGAGAACACGGTGTTCTCGAACGGCAGGAGGCTCCCGCGGTAGGCCCCCGGTCCGGCGACCCCGGTGATCGTCTTCATCCGGCCGTCGTCGCGGTGGTACCCGCCCCCGTAGGCCCGGTTCGTGCCGTAGTTCTCCCGGGCCGCGTACACCGAGGGATCGCTCGTGTCGCCGGGACTCTCCCCGATCCCCTCCCCGGGGTCGTACTCGCCGGGGAGGAGGTCCGCGTACAGCCAGTGTGAGTTCGTCGTGTAGTACAGCCGACCGGCGTCGTCCTGGGTGATCCCCCACTGTCCGCGGAACTGGGTGTTCTCGATGTCGACGCCCGCGTCGGCCAGCCGCAGCCGCATGTCGGATTTGGCGTTGTACAGCCAGTTGTCCAGCCCGTACAGCAGACCGTTGTCGGTGTGTTCGGGGTTGTCGTTCGGTCCCCCTGCGGGGGCGTAGCTCTCCGAGACGACTTCCCGACGGAAGATGTCGAGGCTGTCCTCGTCGTACTGGCAGTACAGTAACTCCCCGGGAAGCCCGATCATGACCCCGGTCCCCACGAACGCGATCGACCGCGGGAGGGTGAGGTCGTCGAGAAACACCGTCGCGTCCTCCATCCGACCGTCGCCGTCGGGGTCCTCGAGGACGACGACCCGGCCGGAGGGGTCCTGGTCGGGACCTGCGTCGCCCCAGCCGGCCTCCGCCGCCTGCTCGTTTTCGGCACCGCCCCAGTCCCCCCAGCTGCCGGGCGCCCGGTCGCCCTCGCCCTCGCCGGGGGCGTAGGACATGTAATCGGGCATCTCCACGACCCACATCCGACCCCGGGCGTCCCACTCGACGTCGACCGGGCTCCTGATCAGCGGCTCGGAGGCGGCGAGCTCGATGTCGACCCCCTGTGGGAGTTTGAACGACTCCGGCGCCTCCGAGGGGTGTAGCGCCGGCGACGCCTCGTAGGCGGCCGGATCCGGCATCGGCGGATCGACGTCCGCCGGCGTCGCCGTTCGCGTCTCCGTCGCCGTCGGCGTCCCTTCGGTCGGTGTCGGGGCCTGGTCCGTCGGCGTCTCTCCATCCGTCGGGACGTCGGTTCCGGGTGGCGTCGTTTCCGTGGAGTCGCCGGTACAGCCGGCGACCAGCCCACCTGCCGTCGCCGCCAGTCCGGCGAGGAACTCCCGGCGCTCCCGCAGCATCGTTTCGAGCGTCTCGTCCGTTACCGGGTCTCCGGGTTCCCCGTCACTCATGGTATGTCACGTATATTTCTCGCTCATGTAAATACCATTCGACAACATGTTAGGTGCTGGTAGGTGACGACGGCCCTCGGAGGTGATCAGTGGTCTCGGGGGCGTGCCCCGGGAAGTTACGCCGACGCGCTGGCGCCGTACGTCTCCTCCAAGTACGCGACGATGTCGTCGCTCTCGGGCATCCCCTCGACGTCGTGTTCGGTGTCGACCAGTACCGGGACCCCCGTCTGGCCGCTCACTTCCTCCACTTCGGTCCGCTTTGCGTGCGAGGAGGGGACCATGTGGGACTCGTACTCCAGTTCGAGCTCGTCGAGTTTGCGCTTGACCTTGGCACAGTACGGACAGCCGTCGAGTTCGTACAGTTCGAGCGTCATCACTCGACACACGGAGTGGAACATACAAAAACCGGTCGGTCGTGTGCACTCCGGGCACACGGGACCCGCGGGACCGCCGGGGTCCGTCGCGTTCCCCACGCAGGATTGCCGGAATCCGTCGCGTTGCCTACTGTCGTACCCGCGTGGAGGCCCGTCGGATGCGGTTCCCGATCCGGCGGCGCTGGTACACCGTCTCGCCGGCCCCCCACACGATCACGATCAGGAGCGCGAGGGTGAGATACACCAACGCCCACGGAGCCATCCAGACGGGCTTGATCCAGGGGGCGAACCCGGCCCACGTGTTCGCGAGTTCGGTCGCGGCGCCGCCGATCACCGGGACCCCGCCGAACGTCGAGCGGAGCCACTCGGGGAACGCCGCGACGTCTCTCCCGCCTCGCAGGGCGTACGACCCTTCGACCCCCATGTCCTGCATGGTCGGCGACCGGACGCCGTCGTTGCCGTGGACCACCCGCTCGGCGCTGAACGGCGCCCAGCGCGCGGTCGTCTCCCAGACGACCCGGCCGTTCGGCGTCACCTCGATGACGCGGTGGTTCAGCGAGTCGGTGATGAGGGTGTTGCCGTTCGGGAGCCGGTTGGCGTCCCGGGGCCAGTCGAGTTTGCCGTCGGTTCCGACTTCCCAGGTGAGTTCCCACTCACACTCCCCGTCGACGCGCTCGGTGCAGGTGTACTCGACGACGCGGTCGTTCTCGGAGTCCGCGACCAGAAAGGCCGGATTTCCGTCCTCGGTTTCCAGGTAGGCGGGGTTGTGCTGTTCGTGCAGGATGTCGTGTTCGTCGTCCTCGCCGAGTTGCGCCGTGATCTCCCCGGTCTCCCGGTCGATCACGATCACCTGATCGAAGTTCCGCGGCGAGAGCATGAACTTGCCGTCGCCGACCTTGTCGACGTCGTTGACGTGCGTCCAGTCGTTTTTGATCCCGCCGTCGGTCGACCGGTCGTAGTGCTGGTCGAAGTACCACTGCCAGGTGACGGCGCGTCGAGTGAGGTTGTAGATGAGGATCCGGTCGTTGACCCCCTCGCGCATGTTGGCGACGATCAGTTCGTCACCGTTGATGAGGTCGGCATCGTGGGTGTCGGAGATGTTGAACTTGATCTGCCCCGGATCGTTCGTCGACGGGAAGTACCGCCGCTGGGTTTCGGGGTCGAGCTCGTACACCAGCGTCTTTCCGACGCCGTCCTCGCGGATCGTGTTCACCGCGAGCACCCGCCCGTTCGGGAGCGGGTCGGCATCGTAAAACCAGTTCGAGAGCGACTGGTTGCCGCCGTACTCCCAGGAGACGTTCCCCCGCTCGTCGAAGGAGAAGAGGCGGGCCTGCTTTTTTTGCCAGTCCTCGCCCTGGTAGTGGAACCCCTGGACCGCGACGAGCGTGGACCCGTTCGCTGGCTCGGTGACGTTGCCCTCGCCCGACGTCACTGGTTCGTACGCCAGCGTCGCACCGATCGCCCCCGCGATCAGCACGACGACCACGGCGGCGGCGACACCCCGGAACAGCCAGCGCGGCGGCGCGTTCCTGACCCGGGAGAAGCGGTCCGAATCCATCCTTACTCCCCCTCTTCGTCCTTGCGGTTGAGTATCTTTCCATCCATCCCGTTGTCTATAGAGAGTCGAAATCGAGTCGAAGGCGGACGACCGGCCGGGACGGGAGTACCCCGCCTACGGCCGGTCGGAAAGCAGGTCGCTCGCGGTGAGCAGCGACTCGAAGCTCACTCCGTGGGATTCGATGTTCCCGCGGGCGCCCTCCTCGCGGTCCACGACGACGAGGACGCGGTTCACGACGGCGCCCGCCGCCCGGAGCGCCTCGACGGCGTCGATCGCGCTTTGTCCCGTGGTCGCGATGTCCTCCAGCACGACGACTTCCTCGCCGTCCGCCAGTCCGCCCTCGATGCGGTTGGCCGTGCCGTACTCCTTTGCTTCCTTGCGGGCGATCACGTAGGGGTTGCCGGTCTCGACGCTCGTGACCGCGACCAGGGGGACCGCGCCCAGCGCCACGCCCGCGATCTTGGCGTCGCCCACGCGCTCGGCGAACGCCGCCGCGATCAGGCGGAGACACCGCGGGTTCGTCTCGAAGACGTACTTGTCGACGTAGTACTCGCTCGTGCCGCCATGCGAGAGTTCGAACTCGCCGTACTTCACCGCGTCCGCGTCCCGGAGGGCGTCGATGAGCGCCTGGTCTGCCATCGGACACACCGGCGAGCGCGCCGTTCATAAACGCGCCGATCACGCCCGGTACGTCGGGCGGTACTCGCTCCAGTACCACCACGCCGCTCCGGCCGCGATGACGGCCAGGCCACCGGCGAAAAACATCGCGCCGGGCGGGGCCGACGGGACGGCGTCGAGCGCCCCCTCGACCGCAGTCGGGGTCGCCTCCACCAGCGCCTCCCCCGGCGTCTCGGTCGGGGTGGGTGAATCGGTCGGCGTCGGAGTGGTGGTCCCGACCCCTTCGGAGGGCGTCGTCACGCCGCCCCGGGACGTCTCCGTCGCCGTCAGTCCCCCTCCCGGTGACGCGTCGGCCGGTGCCTGGACGTCGGTGGCGGTGGCGGGATCCGCCCCCCCTGTTTCATCCGGCGCCCCGGTAGCCGCCGGGGTCTCCGTCCCGGTCGGCTCCACCCCGTCTCCCGGCGCGGCCGCATCACCCGGATCCGATTCGCCACCGATCCCGCCGAACAGGCCTCCGGACGCTCCGGCGAGGCGGTCGATGACGACGCTCGCGAGCGCGAGGACGGCCACCGCTCCGACGACGCGCTCGAGCGCCCGGCGGAGCACGCCCTTGCTCTCCTCGTTGCCGGCGGCGACGACGAGGGGTTCGTTCGTCGGCGCGTACACCGTCATCTCGGTGCCCCGCGAGGAGTACCACGTGTCGACGGGCTCGACCAGCCCGGCCGTTTCTAGCTTTTCGAGGTGGTAGCGGGCGTTCTGGATTGACGTGTCCGCCGCCTCCGCGACGCCGGAGGCCGTCTCCGGGCTCTCGTAGAGCCGCGAGAGGATCGCCCGCGCCGTGTCCGAGGACAGCGCCGCGAACACCTCCTCGGCTGCGTCGTCGTCGATGTCGACGAGCCGTGGCTCCACGGCGGACCGCGAACTCTCGCCGCGGAACGGGAAGAGCTTCGCCATCACCCACCCCCTCGTAGCATTACTCGTGGGTTACACCCAGACTTCAAAAGGTATTGTGCTGGGTAAAACGGCCATTTCACCCTGGGAATCCCCCGTGGAGAGCCCCCGTCGCAAGGACCCGTCGCCTCCCGGGGATCCAGCGCGGTTCGGAATCGTTAAACGACGAGCCGTCGTTCCTCCGGGCATGCAGCGACGTGCAGCGGCGGCGTACGCGGGTCTCTTCATCCTCGTCGCCGTCGGGGCATACGTGATGATCGGCTTCGCACAGGAGCCGGCGGTGTCGGTCGAGAACCCGGATCACTCGCTGGCCGAGGGCGACTCCCTCGATATCGGGGATCGAACGTACACCGTCGACGGGACGAGCGATAGCGCGACGCGGGCGGATCGCTCGGCCACGCTATCGTGGACGAACGAGTCGGAGCGACGGACGGCCACGCTCGACAACGGGAGCGAGGTCGCGGCTGCGGACGTCGTCTGGTCCGGACAGACAGCCCGCGAGGAAGCGACGTTCCCGAACGGTTCGTCGATCCAGTACAACGGGAGCGAGTACACGCTCCTGGTCGACGCCGGCGAGGTGACCCTGGAGCGCGGTGAGGACTCCGTGACCGTCGCCGTGGGTGAGACGTTCCGCTACCGGGCCAACCGGACCACCGTCACCGCCGCCGGGGAGGAAAACGCGACCGTCGCCTGGGGCGGCACCTACGTGGTGTTCGCCGGGACGGCCTCCAACGACTCGATGGCCTTCCGGCAGTCGTTCAACGTCTCCGGGATCCTCGCCTCGGACCCCGACGTGCAAAACGAGAGCTTCACCGTCGAGGACGGGGAGTTCGTGCGCTACCGGAACGGGTCGACCCAGTTACTCTCGGAGTACCTCCCGGATCCCGAGAACGAGACGTTATCCGAAGGTGATACGTTCACCTACGACACCGCCGAGGAGGGCGTCCAGTACGACGAGGTGACCGTCGCGAACGTGACTGCCGAGCGCGTCCTGCTCACTTGGCGCGGCCCGGTGGTCCACGAGGTACCCGCGGACCACGGGGGGAACGTCACGCTCGGGCCGGACGGCCAGGCGGTGCAGTTCGCCGCGCACTTCCCGGACAACGGCACGCTCGAACTCACCTCCGACGTCGAGGGCTACCGGGACCAACTCGCCCTGCAAAACTCCTTCCGTGACCGCGTCAACGGCCTCTGGGGCGTCTCCATCCTCTCGGGGCTAGCAGCCGTGTTCCTCATCGGCGCGGCGTACCTGCCGTCGCGGTACTGACACGGGCGCGCCGTTTGTCGGTGGCTCTTACCTATCACACCGAGACAGGGATCTCTCTGAAAAGTAATCGGTGTATTCGTTATACCGACACTGTAGTGAGAAATGAACCGGGGGGAACCGTGAGACGCATAGTGGCCGATTCGTTCCGATCAATCACGGAAACAGTACGGAGCGACCGACTTAGAAGATGAGCCGCTCACTTCGGTACCGATAGACGGGTGAGGTAGCGCACCCTACTTGATCCATCATATATCAGTCATATTTATCCAATGATAGAGTGGTTGTTCTGAACACAAAAGATATACCACTCTCTCCGGCTATTCGATATATGAACCAATCACGACGTGATCTCCTCCGAGCACTGGCCGTGACGGGAGGCATGGGAGTGGCCGGTTGTAGTGGACTTACAACGGACGAATATGCATTGACTGATAGCCCATCACCATCTGGTAGCCCGACTTCGCAAGTCCCAACGCAGTCGACCAGTGACCACCCACTCGCGTCAACAGTCACCGATACTCCCGACTCATCCACGCCATCGACGAGCACATCGGTACCACCGACGAACACATCGACAGTCACTGACGGGCCAGCTGACATGCCGTTCCAGTTCGAAGCCGAGGCAATCACCGCGGAGCCGACTACGGAAACCCCGCCGGTCCTCCGGATCCAAATCACGAACACCGATGACCAGCCACATTCACTGACGACTCTAAACTGGACGCAGCCAATTAATCCACTATTCACCGAGATAGGCGGGCAGCCGATGCAATTACTTGAGAGCTATGAAGGAGTCATTTTCCCAGAGGCAGAGCCTCCCTGCTGGAAATCAGCCGTTTCTCCAAGCAGCACCGGTAGAAACGGCACACGGTTTGCTGCGGGCGAATCAATCACTGGGGAATACGTGATCCTCCCAACTGCCGACGAGCCGGAGGACATCTCGGACTGCTATCCCGCCGGAATGGGAACTTTTTCACAGAGGTACTGGCTGGACCCCTCACAAACAGGCAATCTGGATGGCGAAGAGTTCACCTGGGTGCTAGAAGTCCGAATCGACGACACCCAAGCTATTGCAGTCTCCTCGACTGACACCAACTGGGAATAGGTCTTCCAGTGAATCAACCATGACGCGGTCTGCGTTACTGCGGGGTTCTGTTCTGACGACGGTGCAAGACCTGCGCCCTGTATTCCTGTCTCTTACCCACAAATACTATTCCCGCTGCTGACGGACTGAAATC
>CAYSJP010000003.1:0-28495 GCA_964431395.1 uncultured Halobacteriales archaeon | reverse complement strand
TCAGGTACGAGCGCAACGACGACTACTTCGAGTGGCGGCGGGTGAACGAGCTGGCACAGGGGAACACCGTCGAGGAACTGCAGGCCCGCGTGTCCGAACTAACCGACCGTGTCGAGGCCTACCGTGAGGAGTACGGCACCGACTCGCCAGCCGAGGTCGACGTCCTCGAATTCGATGCGGAGGAGGTCGACGACGTGTACGTAGATCTCGGTGACTGGGCCACCACCATCGAGGAGCGTCGCCTACACGAACGCGCTCGGCGGAAGACTGCCGGCCCGACGGCCCCGTCGCATAGCTGAGGATGGTGCCGGCAGACGATGGCGCGAGTCCCGCGCCGATAGACCGGTCAGTACTGGAGCGGATACAGTCCCGATTTGCCACCAGTCGAACCTTCGAGTCGGCGGAGATTGTCGAGGAGGAGAAACTGCACCTCCGGGTCGAACTGTCTCACGAGTACTATCCGGACGAGACGTCTGCTCGCTTCGAGATCCGCTGGTACCGCAACGACGACTTCAACATCCACCATCAAGAAGATCGGCAGGACAGCGCGTGGAAGTGCCGATTGGATCGCCATCCGAACAGACACAATTCGCGGGATCACTTCCATCCGCCGCCGGCCGCCAGCCGCACGGACGCGAAGGACGCTCGGTGGCCGAACGACCACCGTGACGTGATCCGCCTCGCCATCGACCGCATCGAGGAACGGATCGAGTCGCTGTGGGAGCGCCAGTAGACTGTCGACGACCCGAACCGCCCCTCCGTAGCTGTTACGCGACTGGAGCGTGTACCATCAGTAACTGACCAGAGAGACGACGCGTCGGGCGGTCGTGGCTGGGTTGGTGGCCTGTTGGACTCCCGACCTCAGCCTCGCAGTTCGCCCGGGACTATATACAAAATAAATGGTGTTATTTCCCCGAGCGTCCCCATGCGAAATCACTAGTAAGCGGAATCCGAGTGTACCCAGTAATGGAAACGCAACACCGCGTCGTGGTCGGGGACGCCCGGCAACTCGAGGAGGTCGAGGACGACTCCGTCGAGCTGGTCGTGACGTCGCCCCCGTACCCGATGATCGAGATGTGGGACGACACCTTCGCCGATCTCAACCCCTCGATACGTGACGCGCTGGACGCCGGGGACGGCCGAGAGGCGTTCGAACTGATGCACGCGGAGCTGAACGGGGTGTGGTCGGAGGTGAAGCGCGTCCTCGTCGACGGCGGGATGGCGTGCATCAACGTCGGGGACGCGACCCGGACGGTCGACGGGAGCTTCCGCGTCTACCAGAACCACTCCAGGGTCGTCGACGCCCTCGCGAAGCGGGGGTTCGAGCCCCTCCCGGAGATACTCTGGCGGAAGCCGGTCAATTCGGCGGCGAAGTTCATGGGTTCCGGGATGCTCCCGCCGAACGCCTACGTCACGCTGGAACACGAGTACGTTCTGGTGTTCCGGAACGGGACGCGGTCACGGAGCTTCGAACCCGGGGCCGAGCGCAGGTACGGCGCGGCCTACTTCTGGGAGGAGCGCAACCGGTGGTTCTCCGACGTGTGGACGGGGATCACGGGCGACCTGCAGTCACTCGACGACGGGGACCTGCGGGACCGCTCGGCGGCGTACCCCTTCGAGATACCCTACCGCCTGATCAACATGTACAGCGTCTACGGCGACACCGTCCTCGATCCCTTCTGGGGCACGGGGACGACCTCGCTGGCTGCGCTGGTCGCCGGGCGGAACTCCGTCGGCTACGAACTCCGCGAGGAGTTCACGCGCGTCTTCGACGACCGGGTGTCGGAAGCGCCGGACCTCTCCGAGACCGTGATCCGGACGCGCCTGGAAGACCACCGGGCGTTCGTCGAAGAGACGCGCGAATCCGGCGACGACTTCGCGTACGAGGCCGACAACTACGCGTTCCCCGTGACCACGAAACAGGAGAAAGGCATCCGGTTTCACGTGGTGAAAGACGTCGACGGCGTCGCGGGGGGCTATCGGGCCGTCCACGAGCCGGTCGAGGGGAGCGGGATCGAGGCGAGCACGGACGGTCGGGACGCCGGGGCCGACCCCCCCTCGGATTTCTGATCCGCCTACTCGGCGTACAGCGAGTAGAGGATGACCGCGAACCCGACCATCGTGAGCGAACTCTCGAGCAGGAGAGCGTTTTTCTGGGCGGCTCCGAGTGCCTGATCGACGACCCCCGCGAGGAGTGCACCGACCGTCACGATCCCGAATCCGACGGAGAGCGCGCCGAGCGCCCTCGCGTCGGTCCGGCGGTACGCGCTGTAGGCGAAGTACGTGATCAGTGCCCCCAACAGGAGGGTGATCGTCTTGAACAGGACGACGAAGTTGAAGTGTGGCATGTCAGGTCTCCTTGCGAACTTCCGACCATAGTTCCGAGAGCTGTTCGTCCGCGGAGCGTGCGGGGCGGGTGATCGACACCTCGAACTCCCGGTCCTTTGCGAGGCCGATCCGGACGGCCTCGAAATCGAGGACGTATTTCGTCGTGTGGTGGCCACCCTCCCTGATCTCCGTGCGTTCCTCGAGGATCGACGCCTCAGTCAGCAGGTCGAGTTTCCGGTAGGTGGTCGACAGCGGCACGCCGGTCGTCTCCGAAATCTCGTTCGCGGTCATGGGTTCCGTGAGCCGTTTCACGATCGTTCGACAGTCGGGGTCGTCGAGCGCGTCGAGGACCGTCTGGAGGTCCGGCGAGTCGTCCACCCCGATGTTCCGCATTTACTGACGCTCGTCCCACCGCGCCTATAATTCATTCGCCTCGGGAGCTACGAGGCGGGCACGGCGGAGATACGCCCGCACCTCCGGCAGACATTTGGGAGCCGGGGTCCCATCCTCGGTCATGCGCGTGGTCTCGCTTCTCCCCTCGGCGACCGAGATCCTGTACGCACTCGGCGTCGATCCCGTCGCCGTATCACACGAGTGTGACTACCCGCCGGCGGCCCGCGGGAAGCCGGCAGCCAACCGGAGCCGTGTCGACCCGGACGCGGCGAGCGAGAAAATAAATCAGCAGGTCGCGAGTGCGGAGGCGGAGGGCGGGGTCTACGAACTCCGCGAGGGCGTTCTCGGGGAGGCCGATCCGGACCTGATCGTCACGCAGGGGGTCTGTGACGTCTGTGCGGTCGACGACAGGCTCGTGCGGACGGCCATCGACGACCTGGGATTGGACGCCGAGATACTGACGACCCACCCACACGGCCTCCCGGACGTGCTCGCGGACGTCCGCCGGATCGGCGAGCGAACGGGCACGGAAAAACGGGCCCGGGAACTGGTCGCGGACCTCGAGGCGCGGATCCGGGGGGTGCGCGAGCGCGCCACCACGACCGGACGTCGCGTGGTCGTCGCCGACTGGATGGACCCCGTGATGGTCGCGGGCCACTGGGTCCCGGGCATGATCGAGACTGCCGGCGGCGCCTACGGGATGGCCGATCCGGGCGAGCGATCCCGGCCCCGGGAGTTCGAGACGTTGCTTTCGTACGACCCGGAGGTGCTGATCGCCGCGCCCTGCGGGTTCCCGCTGGACCGGACGCTCGAACACGTCGACGAGCTGATCGAACGGGAGGGGTTCGGGGAACTCGCTGCCGCCCGGGAGGGCGAGGTGTACGCCATGGACGGCCACCACCACGTCAACCGCCCCGGGCCGCGGCTCGTGAACACGCTCGAGCAGTTCGCGGCCGTGCTCGATCCCGAAACGTTCGGCGCTCCCGAAAAGGACGCCGTCCGGCGCGTGGAGTCCTCACAACAACAGCAGCTGTAACGAGATGCCAACGACGACGAGGAGACCGAGGATGATCGAGCCGAGGCCCGCGGCCTGTGCGCCTTTCAGCCCCCTGTTTCGGGCCGTTGCGTACAGTCCGGCGAACACGAAGCCGGCCATGAGGGCCCCGAACACCCCCATCAGGATCAGTTCGCCGGCGTTCCGTCCGATTCCGAGGACGTTCGAGCCGCCGACGAAGG
Organism: uncultured Halobacteriales archaeon; assembly: GCA_964431395.1. GTDB lineage: Archaea > Halobacteriota > Halobacteria > Halobacteriales > Hikarchaeaceae > CAYSJP01. The sequence goes on along the minus strand of CAYSJP010000003.1, from coordinate 24,538 downwards.
CGATCGCGCCGACCGCGAGCAGTAGCGCCAGTGCGACGAACCCGACGGTCCACGTGATCGGGCTCCGGAAGACGTCGACCAGGGACGCGGCCTGGTCCCTGTCCGTGGCGGGACTCCGTTCCCAGTCCCTGGCTAAACCGGTCGCGACGATTATCACGAGCAGGACGCCCCCCATCAGGAGGGTGCTTTCGATCGCTGCCATGCAGTGTGGCCTCGTCCGCATCTCGGAGCGCGCATGCTTATAACTGTTCGATTTCGTTCGTGGATTCGTGGGGTCCCGCCGTAGTCGGCGGGTCGACCCCCTAAACGCCACCAACCATTATTAGGAACCGCTACCCCGTCATACACGAGGTGTAAACGATGTCAGAGCAAGGAGATCCTGAGATCGAGTCGCGGCTGTCCGAACAGGAGTACTTCCGGCCACCGACGGAGTTCGTCGGTCAGGCGAACGTGAGCGATCCGGACGTGTACGACCGCTTTGCCGATTTCCCGGAGGGGTTCGAGGAGTACGCCGAACTGCTCGACTGGGACGACCACTGGGACGAGACGTTCGACGGCTCGGATCCCCCGTTCTTCGAGTGGTTCGTCGGCGGCGAACTGAACGCGTCGTACAACTGCATCGACCGTCATCTCGAGGAGCGAAAGAACCAGGTCGCCCTGCTCTGGGAGGGCGAGGGCGGCGATCAGCGCAACATCACGTACCGGGACCTCTACCGGCAGGTCAACCAGATGGCTGCCGCCCTCCGGGACGTCGGGGTCGAGGAGGACGACGTCGTGACGCTGCACCTCCCGATGCTCCCCGCGCTGCCGATCACGATGCTCGCGTGTGCGCGCATCGGCGCGCCACACTCGGAGGTGTTCGCGGGCTTCTCCGCGAGCGCGCTCGCCCAGCGCGTCGACGCCGCAGATTCTGACGTCGTGGTCACGGTCGACGGCTACTACCGGCGCGGCGAGTTCCTGGATCACAAACAGAAGGCCGACGAGGCACTCGAGGAGGCGGACACCGACGTCGACACGCTGCTGGTCTGGGAACGACACGAGGGCGAGTTGCACGAGGAGGCCGACCTCGTCGAGGGTCGGGACGTTCTCGTGTCGGAGTTGCTCGCGAACAACGAGCGCGCACGCGTGGACCCAGTCTCCCGTGACGCCGAGGACCCCCTCTTTCTCATGTACACCTCCGGCACGACGGGCAAGCCAAAGGGGTGTCAGCACCGCACCGGGGGGTATCTGGCGTACGCGACGGGCACCTCGAAGTACGTACTCGACATCGAGCCCGAAGACACCTACTGGTGTGCCGCCGACATCGGGTGGATCACCGGCCACTCCTACATCGTCTACGGTCCCCTCGCACTGGGGACCACGAGCGTGATGTACGAGGGGACGCCGGACCACCCCCACAAGGGACGCATCTGGGAGATCGCCGAGAAGTACGACGTCGACGTCTTCCACACCTCCCCCACGGCCGTCCGGATGTTCATGAAGTGGGGCGAGGACATTCCCGCGTCCTACGACTTCGACTTCCGGCACATGACGACCGTCGGCGAGCCGATCCAGCCCGAAGCGTGGCTGTGGTACTACGACCACATCGGCGACGGCGACGCCGTCATCGTCGACACGTGGTGGCAGACCGAGACCGGCGGCCACCTCATCACGAACCTGCCCGCCCTCGAGGACATGAAGCCCGGCTCCGCCGGAAAGCCCTGTCCCGGCATCCAGCCGGCGATCTACGACGACAACGGGAATCCCGTCGAGGCGGCGAGCGGGCGTGCCGGCAACCTCGTCATCGAGCGCCCCTGGCCCGGGATGCTCCAGACCGTCTACGGCAACGACGAGCGGTTCATCGAGGAGTACTGGAAGCGCTTCTCGGACACGGGGAGCGACGACTGGACCGACTGGGTGTACGAGGCGGGCGACGGCGCGGTCCACGAGCGCGACGGCTACTTCAGGGTGCTGGGCCGGCTGGACGACGTGATGAACGTCGCCGGACACCGTCTGGGGACGATGGAACTCGAGTCGGCGGTCGCCGAGGTCGAGGAGGTCGCCGAGGCTGCGGTCGCCGCCCGCGAGGACGCCCAGAAGGGGGCGGTGCCCGATGCCTACGTCACGGTCCGTGAGGGCGTCGAGGAGAGCGAGGCGGTGCGCGGGAAGGTGATCGAGGCCGTCGAGGACGAGATCGGCGCCTTCGCCCGGCCGGCGAACGTGATCTTCGCCGACGACCTGCCCAAGACCCGGTCGGGTAAGATCATGCGCCGGCTGCTGGAGAACATCTCCAACGACGACGACCTCGGCGACACGACGACGCTGCGTGACCCCAGCGTTCCGGAGGAGATCCGCGATCAGATCCACGGCGACTGATGACGACTGCCCTCGCCGTGTACCGGTAAGCGCCACCCCCGGAACGAAACCCACTTGCTCGTCCCGTCGTTCCCACCTGCATGGTCCGACCCGCCGTCCAGTTGCCTCCCGCGCCCGATTTCGACCGCCCGCTCGCGGACCTCATCGAGCGCGCCGCGGCAGCCGGGTTCGAGGGCGTCGAGTTCGCCCCCGGTACGGAGGAGGCGGACGTCCACGGAATCAGGTCGGCGATGGCGGAGACCGGCCTGTCGGCGGTCGGCGCACACGTGAGCATCCACCAGCTGGGCGAGGACACGGAGGCGACGCTGGGGTTCTACCGCGGCCTGGGCTGTGAGCGGTTCGTCGTGCCGGGCATCCCGCCCGAGCGCTTCGAGACGGAGCGCGCCGTCGAGACCGCTGCACAGCGCCTCGACGGACTCGCCGTGGCCCTCCGGGGCTACGGCGTCTCGGTCCACTACCACGGCCGGGGGTACGAGTTCACCGACGTCGGGGGACGGACGGCGTACGAGTACCTGATCGAGCTAACCGAGCACGTCGGGTTCGACCTCGACGCCGCGAGCGTCCTCGCGGCCGGACTGGATCCAGTCCGCCTGCGGGAGCGGCTGGACGACCGTGCGCCGCTGTTTCACCCCACGGATCACGACGGGGAGACGGACGATCGCGTCCCCCTGGGTAACGGGGACCTCGACCTCGCTGCCTGCGTTGAGGCTCACGCGGCCGGGGGCGGCGCGTGGCTGGTCCACGAGCACGCGTGGGAGTCCACGCCGGACGATCCGGTCGGGGTCGACGGCGCGCTGGCGGAGGCCGCGGGACTGATCGGCGCGTCACGGTGAACTCCCGGGGGAGCGATGCGACTCACCCGAGTTGTCCGCCCACGATCGCGTCGGCGCGGTCGAGGAACGCACGCTCGGAGCCCTCCGGGATCGTCGCGCCGGCGGCGACGTCGTGGCCGCCCCCCTCGCCGTCGACGGCGGCCGCGGACTCGCCCATCACGACCGAGAGATCGAGCCCGCGGCGGACGAGCGTCGGCGAACCACGGGCGGACACTTTCAGGCCCTCCTCGTCCTTCTCCGCGAAGGCGACGATCGGCCGGTCCGGATCGACGCCGTCGACGCCGACCGCCATCCCGGCGACGATGCCGACGATCGTCTCCCGGATCTCCGTTCCCGCGTCGAACCACTGGATGTTGTCCTCGCGGGTGACGCCGCGCTCACGGACGAACTGCAGTCCCTCCGAGAGGTTGCGCCGGTGGTTCCGAAGCAAACGGCGTGCGCGGTCGAGCGCCTCCTCGCGGTTCCCGAGACAGACGCCGAGGCCGACGTCGGGGCGGTCGTAGCGCGCCGTCGCGTTGAGCAGCGTCGAGAACTCGCTGGCGTCCCGGAGTTCCGTTCCCTCCGGCTCCTCCGTGAGCTCGTAGGCGGTCCCGATCAGGCCGTCGATGCGGTCGGCCGGCACGCCGCGTTTCACGGCACGCCTGATGAGCGCGCTCACGAGCGTCCGGCGCTCCCCGGCGTCGAGATCCGCCCAGGTACGCCACTCGCCCTCGCGCTCGAGGTCGAGACCGAGGCCGTCCAGAAAGGAGACGGCCCCCGCCTCGTCGTTGGTGATGCCCGGGACGTCGAGGTCGCTCGCGTACTCCAGCAGTTTCGGGAGCGGCCGGGTCTGCTTGCCGTACAGCGTCAGGTCCTTTCCCGTCCGGAGGACGCCCGCCGCGACGCCCTCTTCGGCGATCCCGGTGTTCGCGCCGACCAGTTCGCCGCCGCTCGCCTGCATGTCCCCGACCGCGCCCACGACGGCCAGCGCGGCGAGATCGCGCATGTCGGTGCCGCCCTCGGTGTCGGTGCGCCCACTGCTCATCCCGGGTCCCGCGCGTTCACCGAGGGCCCGGGCGAGGACGTACGCGGCGCCCGCACCCGAGAGTTCGGAGGCGCCGTCGATCCCCTCGAGCAGGGGGTTCAGATGGTACTCCGTGTCCGCGTCGGCGGGCTGGTGGTGGTCGGCGATCACCGGCGTGAACGCACCCCGGTCCTCGTGGTTCCGGATCGCCTCGAGCTGGCCGCTCCCGAAGTCGGTGAACAGCACCGTCTCGTGGTCCGTCGCGGCGACGCGGGCGACTTCGTCGTCGTCGAGCTGGTTCGAGAACGCCGTCTCCACGCCGAGGCCGACCCGCTGTAGCGCACGCGTGGCGATCGCCGCGCTCGTGAGGCCGTCCGCGTCGATGTGGGAGACGACGAGGACCTCCTCCCGAGCGAGGAGGTGCTCGGCACACGCGTTCGCCCGCGAGGCGAGGGCCGGAACCGGCGGATCCATCACCACGAACTGCGGTCGTCACCGCGCATAAAGCTACGGTCCCGAACCCGGGTGGGGACCGGTCAGTGCCGGTCACCGATCACGGACCGCCAACCACAAGCGATCGGGAGCGCTACCAGGGCTCGATGAGTGACGGCGGCCGCGACGTCGGCACGGAGCACCTCCCCGGGGACGCCGACGCGTTCCGGGAGGCGCTGATCGCGTGGTACGAGGCCGATCACCGATCCTTTCCCTGGCGGGAGACGACCGACCCCTACGCGATCCTCGTCTCGGAGGTGATGAGCCAGCAGACCCAGCTGGACCGCGTCGTCGACGCCTGGGAGGCGTTTCTGGATCGGTGGCCCACGGTCGAGGATCTCGCCGGTGCCGACCGCGCCGACGTGGTGGGGTTCTGGACGGACCACTCGCTGGGCTACAACAACCGCGCGAAGTACCTCAAGGAGGCCGCCGGACGGATCGTCGAGGAGTACGGCGGCGAGTTCCCCGAGGACCCCGACGGGCTACAGGAGCTGATGGGCGTCGGCCCATACACCGCCAACGCGGTCGCGAGCTTCGCCTTCAACAGCGGCGACGCGGTCGTCGACACGAACGTGAAACGCGTGCTGTACCGCGCGCTGGACGTCCCGGACGACGACGAGGCCTTCGAACGCGTCGCGAACGCCCTGCTGCCCGAGGGGCAATCGCGCGCCTGGAACAACGCGGTCATGGAACTCGGCGGCGTCGCCTGCGGGAAGCAACCCCGGTGTGACGCCGAGCCCTGCCCCTGGCGGGAGTGGTGTCACGCCTACCGGACCGGCGATTTCACCGCGCCCGACGTGCCCGACCAGCCCGACTTCGAGGGGAGCCGCCGGCAGTTCCGGGGCCGGGTGATTCGGGCTCTCGATGGCCACGACGAACTGGCGCTCGACGATCTGGGACCGCGCGTCCGCGTCGACTACGCCCCTGGCGGTGAGAACGGTCGGGAATGGCTCGACGGTGTCGTCTCCGACCTCGTGGACGACGGACTGGTCGAGCGCGTCCAACGGGGCGGCGAGACCGTCGTCCGGCTCCGACGGTGATCGCGCAGGCGTCTCACTCGGCGTGGTGATCACTCGGGCGTATCCTCGGTATCGAGGTCGAAACCGCCGTCAGCCTGTGCCGGCATGGCGGTCGCGGCTCCGCCGGCACCGGGAGTGATGGCGTCCTCGTCGTCGAGGCGGAACGCCTCAATGAGCCCCTGGAGTTCGTCGGCCTGTTCGGAGAGCCGCTGGACGCTGTCCGTGACCTCCGACAGCGAGGAGGTCTGTTCCTCCGCGGCGGCCGAAACGCTGCTTGCCTCCTGGCTTGTCCGTTCGCTTATGTCCTCGACCGTTTCGACCATCGTGACGACTTCCTCGGTGGAAGAGGCCTGCTCGTCGGCCGCCTTGTCGATCTCTTGGACCCCCTGATTGACCTCATCGATGTCGCTCGCGATCCCCTCGAGTTCGTCGAGTGCCTCCTCGACGGTCCCGAGGCCGGTCGAGACGCTCTCGCCCATCGACCGGATGTCCTCGACCGTTCGGTCCGTGGAGGACTGGATGTCGACGATGAGTGATTCGATTTCGGTGGTCGCATCGGCCGCCTCCTCCGCGAGGGATTTGACCTCGTCAGCGACGACCGCGAACCCTTCGCCGGCCTCGCCCGCACGAGCAGCCTCGATCGAGGCGTTCAACGCGAGCATGTTCGTTTGCTCGGCAATATCGTTGATCACGTCGACGATGTCGCCCACCTGCTCGATTTCGTCGGCCAGCGACTCCACCTCATCGACCGTCCCGTCGGTCCGTGTCTCGATTCGATTCATCTCTGAGAGGGCCTGGCTGGCGTACTCGCTGCCGCGCTGGCCTCGTGTTGCCGCCTGTTCCGACACCTCGGCCATCTGATTGGCGGAGGCGGCGACCTCCTCGATGCTCCCCGAGAGGGTCTGCATCTCGTTCGTGACGCGGCGCAGCTGTTCGTTCGCGTCGTTTGACCCGGCCGAGATCTCCTGTGTCGACTCGGCGACGTCCCCGCTGGCAGTCTGAATCTCCTTGGCGCTCGCAGACACCTGCTCGGTGTTGGCAGCGACATCGTCGGCGAACGACCGGATCTGACGGAGCGTCGCCTCGAGGTCGTCCATCATCGTGTTGAACGATTCGCCGATCCGGACCATGGCCTCACTCCGGCCGTCCGGATCGACGCGAACGGTGAGATCGCCCTCGGCCGCACGCGACATCACGTCGCCGTACGTCCCGGCTTTCCTCTCTATGTCCTGCCTGAGTTGCTCGGACTCCTCGCGGGCCGACTGAGCCTCGTCGCGGGCCTGTTCGGCGTCGCGTCGCGAGGACTCGGCGTCGCGTCGCGAGGACTCGGCCTCGGCTCGCGCGCTCTTGAGATCCTCGACGGCGCCCAGCGTCCCGGTCGTCGTGAGCGCGAACACGCCGATGGTGGCCGACATCAGAATACGGCTCATCGGATCGGTCCACGCCGGGGCGACTCCTAGCCACTCCAGGAGGACCGATCCCGTCCACGCGGCACCGAGCACCGACGCGAAAGTGAAGGCCCCCCAAAAGCCCTCCTCGAGGTCGGCGTCCATGTAACTTCGAATCCCGATCCCCGCGGCAACGAGGAACCCGACCAGCGCGACGAAATCAAAATAAACGGTGATCTCGACCATACTACGCACCCCCGGGCTCGTCGTCGGTCATCGGATCGCTGTCGTCGTTGTCGGCCAAGAGGACGTTCTGTCGGCGGAGATAGGCGGCGGCCGCGAACGCGATGCTCGCGCCCATCAACCCGACGCTGTGTTCTAATAGATTGAACGTATCGCCCAAGATCAGATTCTCGACGTTCGTGCTCATGGCACCCACGAAGATCAGCGCGTAGGCGGCGACGAAATACTTCGATCGTTTCCTGTAGTGAAACGCGATCGGCACTGCGCCGATAATCGCGACGACCAGAACCGTCACCTCCAGCGGTCCGAGTGCGTCGTGGAATGTCATCGGTGTTGATCTCTAGCCAGGTGATATATATCTCATCCCCCAGTTATTGGAAGTGATAATAGTACGGTCACGGACCCGCATCCGGAGCGGCAGATTCTTGCCTCGACCGGAACGAGTGGCGCTATGACCAGTACGCCGCGCGTCGTCGGGGTGTGCGGGAGCCTACGTGAGACCAGCAACACCAGAGTCGCATTGACGTGTACGCTCGACGCCGCCACGGAACGGGGCGCACGGACCGAGTTGATCGACCTCCGGAACCTTGACCTCCCCGTCTACGACGCCGATCAGGAGGACGTCGGTGACGCCGCCGACCTCAAAGCACGGGTCCGGGAAGCCGACGCGATCCTTCTGGGAACGCCGATGTACCACGGCTCGTACTCCTCGCCGCTGAAGACGGCACTGGATTACTGCGGGTTCGACGAGTTCGAGGACAAGACGGTGGGGCTGCTCGCCGTCTCCGGCGGGAGCTTTCCCATCACCGCGCTCGATCACCTGCGAGCGGTGTGTCGCGCGCTCGACGCCTGGGTCCTGCCGTACCAGGCGGCAGTGCCGAACGCCTCCTCGAAGGTCGAGGACGGGGAGGTCGTCGATCCGGCGATCGCGGAGCGCGTCGCGGTGCTCGGGGAGCGCGCGGTGGAGTACGCGAGCATCGAACCCGACCCCGCCTGCTTCGAGAGCGAGGAGAACGTCGGGGCGCTCGACTGATAATGACTAGTGTAGGGAATTACCGTATCGACCGCCCGGCGCGGGCGGTCGGAACGGTAAAACGCTACACGAGTCATTATGACACCGCAAAATCCGATCGGGGAGTCGCATGACACGGTGGACCGAGGACCCCTCCGGGGGGCGTGATCGCGGACCGGGAGCCATGGCGAGGGCGTGGATCGAGGTGTTCGTCAGGCCGGAACGGTTCTTTCGGACCGGGATCGGGACCGGCGACCAGGCACCCGCGCTCACCTTCGTCATGACGGTCGTCGCACTCGAGGAGACGAGCCGGTTCCTGCTGGTCGAGGAGGCAGTGCCGCCGGTCGCCGGCAACGAGATCACCTCGACCGCCGTCGCGCTCGCCGTGGCGGTGCTGATCGTCGCGCCGGCGAGCCTCCACCTGGTCTCGGCACTCCAGACCGTGCTCCTGATCGCCGGCGCCCCCGAACGGGCCGGCGTCAGCGAGACCGTCCAGGTGCTCGCGTACTCGACCGCACCCTGCGCACTCGCCGGGGCGCCGATCCCCGCGCTCCGGGCCGCCTGCGCCGTCTACGGGACCGTGCTGTACGTCGGGGGTATCGGCCGCGTTCACGACCTCTCTACCCCGCGAGCCTTGGCGCTGGGTGCGGTCCCCGCCGCGGTCGCGTTCGGCTACGGATTCCGGGGGTTCGACGCGCTGATGAGTCTCGCCGGGGTCTGATAAGGTCGGTTGTAGTCTCTTACCGGTGGTCGCTGCCGACGGGGGTGGCGACCACCGGTAAACACCTACAACCGAGCTTATGAGGACGGCGGCGTTCGGCCTCGCCGGGATCCGAAGGTGGCGCCGTTCAGGACCGTTCCGGTTCCCGTCGCGAGAGCACCGTCAGGTCCTCGCCCTCGATGCCGACCACGACGTGTTCGTCCACGGCAGGTGGCGTGTGGCTCCGCTCGGCGGTTATCTCCTCCCCGGCCGAGAGATCCACGTGGACGTCGTACCTGCGGCCGAGATCCCGGACGGACCGGACCTGCCCCGGCAGTTCGACGTCCGTCCCGACGCCGCTCGTGGTGCCGACGACGACGTCGTCCGGTCTGACGTGCACGACCGGCCCCGTCCCCAGTGCGCGGTCGTCGGGGAGACCGCCGACCCGTACCGACGACTCCCCGATCCGCAGCGTCGGCGGATCCCGTTTTGCGATCGACGCCGGGAGCATGTTCGACCGCCCCAGGAACGACGCGACGAACCGGTTCGGCGGCGACTCGTACAGACGCCGGGGCTCCCCGACCGCCGAAACGGAGCCCTCTTGCAGTATCACGAGTCGGTCGGCGAGCGACATCGCCTCCTCCTGGTCGTGGGTGACGTACAGGGTCGTCACCCCCGTTTCACGCTGTATCCGGGCGATCTCGTCGCGCAACTGACCCCGGAGGGTCCGATCGAGCGCCGACAGGGGTTCGTCGAGGACCAGCACGTCCGGCTGTGGGGCCAGCGCACGGGCGAGTTCACACCGGCGTATCTGCCCGCCGCTCAGTTCGTCCGGGTACGCGTCGCGCTGGCCGCCGAGTTCGACCAGTTCGAGGTACTCGTCGACGATTTCCCGGCGTCGCTCCGGGTCGATACCACGCGCCCCGAGACCGTACCCGACGTTCTCCCGGACGGTCATGTGGGGGTAGAGGGTGGACCGCTGGAACACGACGCCGACCCCTCGTTGCTCGGGCGGGGTGTCGGTGACGTCCGTTCCCCGCAGAAAGACCCGCCCGGCCGTCGGGCGGACGTGGCCGGCGATGGTTTGGACGATCGTCGTCTTTCCACAACCGCTCGGCCCGAGGAGCGCGCCCAGTTCCCCCTCTCCGAGACCGAACGAGACGGCGTCGACGGCCGTCTCGGTCCCGTACTCGTGGGTCACGCCGTCCAGTTCGAGGATCATCGATCCACGACGGCGGGCACGTCGGCGAACCACTGGATCGCCGTGACGACCAGCAGCGTGATCCCCAGGAGCGCCAGCGCGAGCGGGACGATCGCGTCGACCCCGCCGGAGATGAAGTCCACCCATATCCGGGTCGGGATCGTACGGGGGTTGTACGCGACCATCATCGTGGCCCCGAACTCGCCGATCGCCCGGGCGAGCGTCAGGACGACTCCCGCGAGGATCGCGCCGCGCGCCAGCGGGAGCGAGACGTTCCAGAACGTGGCGATCGGTCCGTAGCCGAGCGATCGGGAGGCCTGCTCCAGGCGCTCGTCGACGGTGCCGAACCCGGCACGGGCAGTGATCACGACGAACGGTCCGGCGACGAAGGTCTGGGCGAGGATCACGCCGATCAGGCTGTCGGTGAGCGGGACGCCGAGGCTCGCGGCGGCCGCGCCCATCGGCGTGAACCGGCCGACGGCAGTGAGTAACATGGCGCCCCCGACGACGGGTGGAACCACCAGCGGGAGGATGACGAGCCCCTCGATCACCCGTTTCCCCCGGAACGAGGCGCGGGCGAGCACGTACGCCAGGGGCACCCCGAACACGGTCGCTATCGCCGTCGACACCGGTGCGGTGAGCAGCGAGTTCCGGATCGCCGTCCTGGTGGTCGGCCGTGACAGCGCCTGCGCGATGGGTACCGACCCGGTCCGACTCAGGAACGTCACGAACGGGAGCGCGAAATAGATCGCGAGCAGCCCCCCGAGCAGCCCCGGAACGAGCAGTTCGGGAACGCGGACGGACCGCCGGGTTCCCGGCGACAACCGACCGAGACTCATCCCGACACCACCCCCTCCGGCAGGGAACCGTGCGCGTTCGGGAATCCGGCGGCGGTCAACCCGTTCTCCACGAGCAGGTCCCGGGAGCCGGACAGAAAGCCGACGAACTCCCGGCCGGCGTCGGGATTGTCGGCACCCACGACCACGGTCGCGCTGTACACGACGGGCCTTCCGACCGCCGTGTAGCCCTCGTCGGTGGTGTAGGAGACGGTCGCGTACTGATCCGCGTACTCCGGGTTCGAGAAGTCGTACGCGTCGGGGAACTCCTCGAAAGGCAGGCCGTGGTCGACGGCCATGTTCCGGTAGACGACCGCTGCGGCGCGGTTGCCGGTTTCGACGCCCGCCAGAAGCTGTGGTTCCTCGGGTTCGCGGTAGACCCCGTCGGCGAGCGCGTCGGCGAACCCCTCGAGGTCGTGTTCGGCCTCCGCGAGCCGGAACGCGTGCATCGCCCGGTACCCGAGGGGGTCGAGATCCGGGTCACTGATCGCGAACTCCCCGTCATCGGCGTCGAGCGCGACCTCGTACCAGGGGTCACCGTCCTCGATCCGTTCGGCGACGCGGGTTCCGGGGGAGTACGCGAGCCCGACGGAGTTCGACGCGAACTCAACGTCCCAGTCGGCGTGTCGGTCGTAGAGCCGGTCGCGCAACAGGGCGTGGTCCGCGCTGATCGCGACGTCGGGGTGTTTCTGCCGGTCCTCGATCATGCGCACGACCGCGTTCGAGCCGTGGTACTCCCCCCGGTAGGCCGTCCCGGTTTCCTCCTCGAACCGGCGACCGACGTGGTCGTCGAGAACGACGGCGAGGCTTCCCGCGGAGAGGACCGAAACCCGGTCGTCCGCTCCGAGGCACCCTGCCAGCCCGACGGCCAGCCCTCCCGAGACCGCCGTGAGGAACGACCGACGGGATGCCGTACCCATTGGTGTTCGAACGGTATGACCCCTCGCTAATGTGACTTTTCATGGTCGGTGCTCCCGGGAGAACCGGTATCGCCGACCGTCACATGGTCGGACGCGCTCACATCGCCGACAGGCACACGGTTCGACGCGCTCACATCGCCGACCAGCACACGGTTCGACGCGCTTACCGGGTTCGCCAGTACGTGGGAGGTGTGGAGTCGAGTGGCCGGTCGGTGAGAAGAGCGGAGTCGAGTGAAACGACAGGGGGGTGGGGTTAGTCGGATACGACGACCGTGTTCCCGACACGATCACCCAACCGCTGGCGCCCATCGGACGAGAGGATGAACACTAAACCGACGAGATAAAACCCGATAGCGTCGACTACCCTGAGCACGTTCCTGATCACGGCTTCCGAGAGGGTGATCTCCGACCTGTCCTCGGAGACGACACGGATTCCGGCCAGCCGTTTCCCGAGCGTCTGCCCGTAGTAGGCCTCGAGAAGGACGTAGTAGGCAAGACCGATCAGGGCCACCGCACCCATGGCGACCACCGCCGACCCGCCCTCGAGCTGGAATCCGGCGTCGGTCGTCTCGCCGGTGACCGATCCCACGAGGAACCCCGCGGCGATGAACACGACAACGCCCAGAAAGGAATCGAGGATGATGGCGACGGCCCGCCGTCCCACGCCCCCGTAGGCTGGCTCGGATTCTGCTCCGGAAGCCGGCGTTGCGGCCTCGGGTGGCGGTTGTTGTTGGCTCATGGTTTCAGTAGGTCGGCCGCTGTGCCTGGATGACCGATGCGAGCTGTGCCTGTTCCTCGGCGAGTACCTCCGTCAGGTCGTCGGCGGTGATGATCCCGACGAGTTCGCCTCCCTCTTCCCGGACCGGGAGCCGACGGATTCCGTTCTCGCTCATCACCCCTGCCGCCTCGTAGAAGCCGGCGTCCGGACCCACCGTGCACAGGTCCGTCGACATGACGTCCCCGGCGGTCCAGTCGGTCGCGTCCGGGTCCTCCGCCAGGATCCGGGTCGTCAGATCGCGATCCGTGACGATTCCCACCGGTTCGTCGCCGTCCGTGATCACGACGCTCCCGACGCTCTCATCCCGCATCAGCACGGCGAGTTCGTCGATCGATGCGTCCCGGTCGGCAGTGACGACTGCATCGCGCGCGAGTTCTTGGATTGGCATCGTGCTACCCTCCATTTACGACTCGTCCCGGAGGACGGATAAATCGGCGTCACGTTCTCGGATTATTGGAACTAGCCCGCACGACAAAGCAGAGTGACCTCGTCGTCCCCATCCGGGGACACACGGCCGGTTTCGTGGCTCGTGACCGCCTGACGCAGGTGTACAGTCGCGCCCTTCGAAGAACCGACCCCACGCTCTTGTTCGGGTAGCGGAACACTGTCGACCCGGAGCACGCCAGGAGAGCGGACCTGCGCCCGGAGCGCACCGCCGGGAGAGGGGGCCAGTCACCCGTGACCCGCTCCAGCCGTCCTTATCAGGGAGCGCCGCGAACACCCGATCATGCTCTCGCTACAACTCGAGAAGTTCATGATCGAACTCAAGGAGGGTTCGGTGAAGAACGTGGGCGCGCCGAACAAGTCGGCCACGGCGAAACTGTACGACGTCACGGACGCGGAGGCACGGGAGTTCGGCGACGAGCGCGTGAAACTCTCCTTCGTCGACGACGGGGGAAACGAGGTCGAGGTGGCTCTCCCTCCCTCGGAAGCCCGGGAGATCGCCCGCAGCATCGAGTCACTCGAGGAGGAGAGCCGGGTGTTCGAGTAGGTTGCCGGGACGCACGGCCGGCGATGACGCGAACGGCTTTCGACAACCGTTTTAGTGCGCCCCCATTTCGTCCATTCAAATGAGTACGTGTCTCATCTGTGGCACTCCGGTAGAGGGCCACGTCTGTCGCAGTCACGAACAGGACGTCTGCTTCGAGTTCGAGGGAAGCCGCCCGGGGCAGTTGACCGAGAGCCGGTTCTACCGCGGGTCGGTCGACGGGTTCGCCGAGTTCGGCGTGTTCGTCGACGTCGGCGATCACGTGACCGGGCTACTCCACACGAGCGAACTCGACCAGCGTCTGGAGAGTCTCGACTGGGACCCGGGCGACAGCGTGTACGTCCAGGTGAAGAACGTCCGCGACGACGGCAACGTCGACCTGGGCTGGTCGATCCGCCAGCACGAGTCGGAGTTCCGCGGAGCGCTCGTGGACACCCCCGAGGGCGACGAACTCCCGGAGGACGAAACGGAGGAACAGGAGACGGAAACCGAGGACGGCGGTGACGCGAGCGGGGCCGACGCGGCCGGTACCCCGGACACGGAACCGGCGGCGCCGACCCCCGGGAGTGGGTCGGGCGGTTCCGGCGGAGCGGTCACCGCCGACGGGGAGACACAGGCAGCATCGGGCGGCGAGGCGGCCGGCGCGGAGGCCGCCAGCGTCTCCGTGTCGATCGAGGAGCTGGAACGGACGCCGATCACGGATCTCGATGACCTGGTCGGCGACCCGGTCCTGATCGAGGGGACCGTGGTCGAGGCCCGCCAGACCAGCGGTCCGACGGTGTTCGAGGTCCGCGACGAAACCGGCACCGTTGACTGCGCCGCCTTCGAGTCCGCGGGGGTTCGTGCCTATCCCGAGGTCGGGGCCGGCGACGTGGTCCGGCTCGCGGGCGTCGTCGAGGAGCGGCGGGGCGACCTCCAGGTCGAGACGGAGGACGCCGAGGCGCTCGAGGGTGAGGAGCGCGAGGCGGTCGAGCGCCGCCTCGAGGAGGCGATCGCGGAGCGCGCCAGTCCGGAGGAGGTCGACCTCCTGGCGGATCAGGCGGGCGTGACGGCGGTCCGGGACGGGATCGTCGAGGCCGCGACCGCGATCAGGCGGGCGATCGTCGAGGGTCGGCCGGTGGTGCTCCGACACAGCGCGACCGTCGATGGCTACGCGGCCGCGGCAGCCATCGAGCGTGCAGCGATCCCGCTGGTCCGGGAGGAACACGAAGCCGATGACGCCACCTACCACTACGTGAGCCGCCGGCCGCTGGACGGCCGGATCTACGGCATGCGCGACGCGATCCGCGACGCGACGAACATGCTCGACGCGGGGGAGCGCCACGACGAGCCGACGCCGCTTTTCGTCTTCGTCAACGCCGGGAGCACCGCGGAGTCGGGAGACGGCTTCGACCTGCTGGAGGCCTACGGCGCCGACCGCGTCGTGATCGACGCCGCCTACCCCGACGCGGAGATGGAGGCCGCGACCGCCGTGTTCGTCTCCCCGCACCTCGCCGGTAGCGAGGCCGCGGAGTCGGTCACCACGACGGCGCTCGGCGCGAACGTCGCCGCGCACGTCTCGCCGGACGCCCGCGCGGAGGTGAGCCACCTGCCCGCCGTGAGCTACTGGCGCGACGCACCGGAAGCCTACCGCGACCTCGCGGAGACGGCCGGCTATGACAACCGGCGGGTCACGACGGTCCGCGAGGCGATCGCTCTGGAAGCCTTTTATGGCACATACGACGACAAGCGCGAACTCGTCTCCGACCTCCTGTTCGGGGAGCGCGACCTCGCGAAACACGCCAGCGAGCAGTTCCGCGAGCGGGTCGACTCGGAGCTCCGCACCGCCGAGCCGCACCTCCGACGCCACGATGCGGACGGCGCGACGGTCGGCGTGCTCGACGTCGACGCGTTCACGAACACCTACGACTTCCCGCCGACGGAGACCCTGCTCGCGGAGCTCGCCGCCCGGAACGAGGACGTCGCCGCAGTGGTGGGCGTCGACGAGGACCGCCTGCTGGCGGAAGGCGACGCGACGATCGACATGCGCGAGGTCGGCAAGCGGGTCGCCGACGCGGTTCCCGCCGGCGGCGTCGAGACCCGGGGCGGCCGCGACGGCCGGCTCGTGTTCCTCAACGGCGAACGCGAGGCCGTCATCGCGGCGGCGGTCGAGGCCGTGAGCGACCAGGTCGCGTAAGCCGGCGGATCCGAACAGGGCGTCCACCGCCGTGCGATATGCTTAACCGCGTTACGCGGCGAACATGAGTCGATGAGCACCGACGTGGACGGCTCGGACGCCTTCGAGCGGACCTGCCGGGAGTTGATCGAGGGCATCCTGGCGGGCGAGATCGACCGCGACTCCGTCGAACCCGCCAAAAAGGAGGTCTGTGGCAAGTACTCCTCGCCGAAGGTCCCGAAGAACACGGAGCTCCTGGATCGCGCTCCCGAGGGCCGCCGCGACGAACTCGTCGAGGTTCTGCAGCGCAAACCCGTCCGGACCGCGTCGGGGGTGTCGCCGGTGGCGATCATGACCTCGCCACACAACTGTCCGCACGGGAAGTGCCTGTACTGTCCCGGCGGGCCGGCGTCGGAGTTCTCCTCCGCGCAGTCCTACACGGGCCACGAACCAGCGGCGGCCCGGGGCGAGCAGAACGACTACGACCCCTACGGGCAGGTCCGGCTGCGACTCAACCAGTTGCGGGAGATCGGCCACCCCGTCGACAAGATCGAGCTGATCCTGATGGGGGGGACGATGACTGCCCGCTCACACGACTACCAGGAGTGGTTCGTGAGACGCGCCATCGAGGCGATGAACGACCACGACGTGGACGCGGAGCCGACCCCGGCGGAGGGGCGCAGCTTCGCACAGGACCCCGCGGAGTACGAGTTCCGCTACCTCGAGGACGTGAAAGCCGAGAACGAGCGCGCCGACGCGCGCTGTATCGGCATCACCTTCGAGACCAAGCCCGACTGGTGTGACCCCGAACAGATCGACCGGATGCTCCGGCTGGGCGGGACGAAGGTGGAGGTCGGCGTCCAGACCACCTACGAGCGGATCAACCGCGAGATGCACCGCGGGCACGGCGTCGGGGCAAGCATCGACGCCAACCGCCGGCTCCGGGACGCCGCGTTCAAAGTCGGCTTCCACATGATGCCCGGCCAGCCCGGCATGAGCCGGGAGATGTGTCTGGAGGACTTCCGGCGGCTGTTCGAGGAGGAGCGCTGGCGGCCGGACTACCTCAAGATCTATCCCACTCTCGTCGTCGAGGGCACCCGCGTGTACGACGACTGGAATCGCGGCGAGTTCGACCCCCTGGGAAGCGAGGAGGCCGCCGAGCTCGTCGCCGAGATCAAGTCGATGATCCCCCGGTACACCCGCCTCCAGCGCGTCCAGCGCGACATCCCCGCGGGCTTCATCGAGGGCGGCGTGCAGAAATCGAACCTGCGCCAGCTCGCCCGCCGCCGAATGGACGAGCACGGCTGGACCTGCGAGTGCATCAGGTGTCGCGAGGTCGGCATGAACGACGAGGATCCCGAGGAGGTGACCATGGACGTCCTCGCGTACGACGCCGCCGGCGGCCGGGAGCAGTTCATCTCCGTCGAGGACCGCGAGCAGGACCTGCTGGTGGGGTTCTGTCGGCTTCGCTTCCCGGACGAGCCGGTGCGGCGCGAACTCGAAGGGGCCGCGCTCGTCCGGGAGCTCCACGTGTACGGCAGCGAGATCGCGATCGGCGAGGACGACGCGGCCGGGATCGACGGCGGCGACGGGACGGCGCTCGAGAAGGGTGGCGGCGGCCACCAGCACCAGGGGTACGGCCGCCGGCTGATGGCGCGCGCCGAGGAACTCGCGGCCGACGCCGGCTACGACAAGCTCGCCGTCATCGCGGGGATCGGCGCCCGAGAGTACTACCGGGGAAAGCTCGGGTACCGCCAGGACGGCCCGTACGTGTCGAAGCGACTGCCGTAGGGTTCCCCGTGTCCGTCGTACGTCGACGTTCCGCGTGTGCGTCCGCGCTCCGCATGCGCGACCGCTTCACCTGCACAGGGACGTTCGCGTGTCCGCATCGCCTACGCGTACACGTTCGAGTCGGGGTAGAAGCCGATCCAGGCGAACCACATCGCGTCGAACGCGTAGACGCGATCCAGCGGGAGGCCGTCCGGGTCGTGGGCCGTCCCGTCGAGGCGGACCTCGCCGTCCGCGAGGGTCACGTCCCGCTGCTCCGGATTCCGGTAGACGTACGCCGTATCCAGACTGGAATCGTACACGGCGACGACCGGTTCGCCGGCGAGTTCACCGGCCATCGTGCCCTGCTCGCGAAGCGTGTCCTTCAGGAACGCGGCGGCGCCGTCCCGGGTGCGCGTCCCGATGAACACGCGCTTGGTGCCGAAGCGATCGTCGGAGTTGAGCCGCGGGAAATTCGTCGACCCGCCAGCGTAGTAGCCGCCCCTCGGGTTGTACGAGCCGTACGGATCCGAGTCGTAGTCGGCGACGCGGTTCTCGCCGCCGGTGAGGACGCTCGTGTCGGGATGCCGGTCGCGCCACCGCTCCCAGGTCGTCCACACGACCCGGAACTCGCGCAGCGAAGCCGGTTCCGTCGAGTCGTTCCAGGGGCTTGGAATTGAGGATGCGAGCACCTGTGGCCACCAGAATTCGGTCCCCCGGTCGTACATGATGAGGTTGTTGTTGAGCAGGCGACCGGAGACGCCGAAGGTCGTCTCGCCGCGCTCGAACCCCATCGCCGTCCCCGTCAGCGGACAGTAGGTGACCGCGACCGGATCGCCGCCGATCGTGTCGTTGCAGATCTCGTGGCGAACCAGCACCTTCTGTGGGTAGGCCTTCGCGACGCCGTTACGTTCCAGCCCGAACACGATGTCCCCGCCGTCGAGCAGCGAGAGGTTCCCGGCGTCGTCGAACACCGGAACGTCGATCGACGGGATACCGTCCTTCGGTGGGCCGCCGGAACGGGCCTCGGAGCGCAACTCCCCGGGGTCGGCGGGGAGTCCGAGGCGGCCCTCATCCATCGGTGGGGAGATGCCCGACCGACCCTGGTCGGGACCGTCGGACCCGAGCACCTGGCTACACCCGGCGAGGGCGACCGTTCCGGCGACGGCGAGAAACGAGCGTCGGGTGACGTTCATACTACAGTCTGGGGGAGAGCGCTACAAAAGGCTGAACTACGTGTGCGAAGCGGGTGCACAGTCGCCCTCGGTATCATACACTGTCGGACGGAAGCAGTGATACGTTCCGCGGGGGGAGTTCCCCGGCGGAGATCATCAAACGTTCCGTCCGACAGTATCATCATCAGGCCGGCGAGTCGGCCTGGGAGACGAGCACCGGATCGATCTGTCGGCCGACGAGCAACAGGCTCCCGACGAGCAGGATGACGGCGACGGGGAGGAGGAACGCGAACACGGCCGGGGCGAAGATGCCGGTCGCCTGGACGCCCAGGACGATCACCAGAATCGGGCCACAGCAGGCCGATCCCGACAGGATTGCCGGCACCCCGGCGAGGAGGCCGGCGGAGGACGTCCCGAGACCGCAGGCGGCCGGCTGTCGCCACGCCAGGTACGTGATAGCCAGGTTCAGTCCGACGAGCACGCCGAGGCCGACCCCGATGAGGGTGTTGAGCGAGAACAGATAGGTGAAAAACTCCGTCCGGACCAGGACCACCGGTTCGAAGTTGACGGCGCTGGTCGACGGCTGGAAGAGTTTCGCCACGGGGTCGCTCGCGACCCGCACGTCGTACCCGAACCCCCCGAGACGGAGCTCCTGAACCGCCCAGAGGTAGCCGACGGTGTACACGAGCGCCACGAGACCGAACACCGATACCGAGTCTCGCCGCCCGAGCGCGGTCGCGATGGCGAACCGCGTTCGGCCGACGATGCCCGTCGTCTCCGCCGCTTCCGCGCCCGCCGTTCCGGATCCGGAGGTGTGATCAGTCATGGATGTTCGAGCCGGGGTAGAAGCCGCTCCAGGCGAACCACATCGCGTCGAAGGCGTGGACGCGATCCAGCGGGAGGGCGTCCGGGTCGTACTCCGATCCGTCGAGGCGTGCCCGCCCGTCCTCGACCGTCACCTCGGCCCCCTCGGGGTTGCGATAGACGTACCCCGTACCGAACCGCGGGTCGAGCACGGCGACGACGGGATCGCCGTCGAGTTCGCCGGCGACCGTCTTCTTCTCGCGGAGGGCCGGCCTGGGGAACGCTACCGATCCTTCGGCCGTGCGAGCGCCGAGCAGCATTCGCTTCGGGTGAAAGCGATCGTCGGGATTGAGTCGGGGAAACAGCGTCGACTTCTCCTCGTAGTAGCCGCCTATCGGGTTGTAGCTCCCGTAGGGGTCCCGGCCGTAGTCCCGGACCCGATCCGTGCCTCCCGTGAGCACGCGGGTGTCGGGATGCTGGTCGCGCCACCGCTCCCAGGTCGTCCAGATCAACCGGAACTCCCGTAGCGATCCGGCCGGTGGCGATTCCTCCCAGGGACCGGGGATCGAGGACGCGAGTACCTGTGGCCACCAGGCCTCGTGTTCGCGGTCGTACATGACGAGGTTGTTGTTGATGAGCCGGCCGGAGACGCCGAAGGTCGTCTCGCCGCGCTCGAATCCCATCGCCGTCCCGGTGAGGGGGCAGTACGTGACCGCCACCGGCTCGCCGTCCACCGTGTCGTTGCAGATCTCGTGGCTCACCAGCACCTTCCGGGGATATGCCTTCGCGACGCCGTTGCGGGTCAGTCCGAACACGACGTCCCCGTCATCGAGGAGCGAGACGTCCCCGGCCTCCCCGAAGGTCGGACTGTCGATCGACGGGATCCCGTCTTTCGGGGGGCCGCCGGAACGGGCCTCCTCGCGAAGGCCGCTCCGGCTCATCGGAAGGGGGAGACGGGGATCGGTCGCCGGGGGTGTCTCGTATGGATCCCCGGACGCCGGCGGCGGCGTCGATTCGGCTACCGGGGAGGACTCACTCCCGTCAGTCGTTTCCTCCCGTGTGGTCTCGCCGCCGGCCGTGGGCGTCGCGGTGTCGACCCCACCCTCGGGTTCCGTCGTACTCGGGGTCTGGTACTCCGAGAGGGAGTCCGAGTCCGACGTACAGCCGGCGAGCGCGGCGGCACCCACGGCGGCGACGAACGCGCGGCGGTTCAGGCGCATACGTGATTCATCGTGATCAACGAGATTAACGTTGAACCGCCTGTGCGTGTCGGTTACACAGCCGATCGCGCCGACGTCGACTCCGGAACCACCGGCGGATCAGCAGAGCGGCTTCGGGTCGAGACCCATGCCCGCCAGCGAGTCGGCGTAGTCGTCGTAGGCGACCTGGATGACGTACGCCGCCGTCGCCCTGGCGCGCTCCCAGTCGTCCTCGCTCTCACAGAGCGCGTCGAGCGTGTCCAGGCCGCGTTCGAGCTCGGCGTTCGTCTCCGTCTTGAGATCGCGAAAGAGGTCCGCCATCGAGGTGTCGGCCTCGTTCACGAAGAAGCTGATCACCTGCGTGTGTGAGCGCGTCGACACGAGCGGGCGTCCGACGAGGCCGGCGCCCACCCGTTCGACCGATCCTTCCAGTCCCCGGAGGTAGGCGTGCATCGGCCCGCCAGCTTCCGGCGGGTCGTGGTCGGGCAGGTGCTCCGCGACGCGCTCGTAGTGGTCCTGCTCCTGGTCGCGCACGGCGGCGAACGCCTCCACGGCGCGGTCGGATTCCTCGTCCGCCGTCCACGATCGGAACGTCTCGGCGGCGGCGGACTCCGAGTCCGCGGCGGCCGCGAGCACGGACTCCCGATCCAGCGTCGCGTCGGTGAGCGCGACGAGCAGCTTCCCGGAGCCGAGCCGATCGAGCTGCGTTCGTTTCTCGGCCTCGACCTCCTCGCGAAAGCGTTCCGGGTTCATGCTCCACGGTTCGTCGCCGGAAGGGTTGAACGTTTGCCCCGGCATCACCGGAGAGACCTGCTGGCTCGGCCTCCCGGAGCGATCTGCTGGCCCGCCCCGTCACGCCGTCCGGGGGGTTTAATTCGCGGTGACGCCTACGAACCCGGTATGAGTAACGCTACCTCCGGAAGGGCACCCTCGATCACGCCCGCGGAACTCCACCGGCGGATCGCGGCCGGCGAGGCGGTGTCGGTGCTCGACCTGCGGGACCGCGACGAGGTGGACACCTGGCGGATCGAGGGCGAGGGCGTCACCCTCCGCCGGGCGCCGATGATGCAGTTCGCCGCCGCGGAGGCCACGGGGACCGTCGACGACCTCGCCGCGGACCTCGGGCTGGAGGAGCCCGTCGTCGCCGTCTGTGGCGAGGGAGAGGCGAGCGATCACGCCGCCGGCCTGCTCGAGGAGGCGGGGATCGAGGCGCACAACCTCGCCGGCGGGATGGAGGCGTGGGCGGAACTCTACCTCGCGGCCGAGACGGAGGCCGGCGAGGCCACCGTCGTCCAGTACCACCGCCCCTCCAGTGGCTGTCTCTCCTATCTGATCGCGAGCGGCGAGGAGGCGGTCGTCGTCGATCCCCTGCGGGCGTTCGTGGACCGGTACGCCGGGGACGCGGCCGAGCGTGGCGTCTCGATCGTCGCTGCCGTCGACACGCACGTTCACGCCGACCACGTCAGCGGGATCCGCGACCTCGCGGCCGAGACGGGCGCGCGGGCGGTGGTCCCGTCGGGTGCCCTCGATCGCGGACTGGCGTTCGAGGCGGAGACGATCGACGACGGCGAGAAGCTCCGCGTCGGGGACGCGGCGGTCCGGGCTCGCCACGTGCCGGGCCACACCACCGAGATGACCGCCTTCCGCGTCGACGGGGTGCTCCTCACCGGGGACAGCCTGTTTCTGGAGAGCGTCGCCCGCCCCGATCTGGAGCGCGGTGAGGAGGGCGCACGCGATCTCGCGGAGCGACTCCACGAGACGCTCCAGGGCCTTCTCACCCTCCCCGACCACACCGCCGTCGTGCCGGGACACGTCGGCCCGGACGCGGAACCCGGCGAAGACGGCGTCTACGCCGCGAGGCTCGGGGAGCTCCGGGACCGGCTCGACCTTCTCGGGCTCGATCGCGAGGCGTTCGTCGAGCGCGTTCTGGGGGACGTGCCGCCGCGGCCGGCCAACTACGAGCGGATCATCGCGACCAATCTCGGCCGCGAGGAGGTCGACCCGGCGGAAGCGTTCGAACTCGAACTCGGGCCGAACAACTGCGCGGCGTCCTGATCCGGGCCGAACGACTGCGTGGGGTCGCCGCTCAATCGCCTGCCGTACCGCGTTTCTCCTCGGCACGCCTGGCGACCGCCTGCCACTTGCCGCCCCAGAACCGGAACGTGTTGACGGACGCCTGGAGGTAGAAGTCCGCCAGTATCGCGACGTACACCGCGAGCAGTCCCAGTCCGAGGCCAGGGGTGAGGGTGAGCCCGAGGACCTCGAAGGACGTCGCCGCGTCGAGCGCGAGCACGGCCACCGAGAGCCGGACGACGAGGCCGAGGATCTTCCCGTACAGCGGCCAGGTGGTGTCGCCGGCGCCGCGGAGGGCGCCCTGCATGGTGCGAGCGACGCTGAACCCCCCGACTGCGAGCCCGAACACGCGGATGAACTCGACGGTGAGGCTGATCGGCTCGGTGTTGAACACGGCCGCGATTGGCCGCGCGATGACGATGAGGACGGCGGCGATCAACAGCTGCGTCGCGAGTGCGATCCGCAGCGTCGACCAGCCGTACCGCGTCGCGTCCTCCTCCTCGCCCGCGCCGATCGACTGGCCCACCAGCGTCGAGGAGGCCGTCGAGTACCCCCACGCCGGCATCAGGGCGAGCAGGATGACCCGCCGGCCGATGGCGTAGGCGGCGACCACCCCCGTCCCGAGCGACGCGAGGATGAACAGGAAGGGAAAGCGCCCGAGCGTCTGCACGAGTCGGCTACCCGCCAGCGGCGACCCGACGCGGACGACTTCCGCCGCTAGCTGGGTGTCCCACTGTGGCCCGCCGAGCCGGACCGTGACCCCGGACCGGTCGCCCACGAGGAGGTACGTGAAGATGGCTGCCGAGAGGGTGTTCGCGATGGCGGTGCCCCACGCGGCGCCCGCGATCCCCAGCGCCGGAGCGGGCCCGAGGCCGAAGATCAGGACGGCGTTCAGCGCGATGTTCGTCGGGACGGTGACGAGGTTGACGTACATCGGCGTTCGGGTGTCGCCGGTGCCCTGGAAGGCGCGGGCGCCGACGAGCGAGACGAACCTGAAAAACAACGCCCCCATCACGATCCGGAGGTAGATCACGCCCTGCTCGATGGCTGCCGCGTCGTCCGTGAGGAGATCGATCAGCGGCTCGGCGTAGACGAACGCCCCGATCATCAGCGGCGCGGAGATCATCGCCGCGAGCCAGATCGACTGCTTGACCGCGAGCCTGGCCCTGGCGTGTTCGCCGGCACCGTGGAGCCGGGAGACGACGCTGATCGTGCCACTCGAGAGCGCCAGCGCCAGCCCGAACCCGATGAAGAAGTACTGGAAGGCGAACTCCAGGCCCGCGACCGCCGCCGACGACAGCGCGAGGCTGACCATGAAGAAGTCCGCGGTGCGCAACAGCGTCCGGATCGCCCCGGTCACCATCACCGGGAGGGCGAGGTCGAACGCCTCCTCGCCGCGCTCCCCGTCGACCACACCGATCCGTGCGAGCGCCGCCGGAAACAGGAACGCCGCGTCGTGGGCCCGGTCCCGAACCCTCACGAGCGAGCCGGGCACCATCTACTCGGACTAGTCAAATGCGCAGTAAAAGGGTTGGGATGTGGTCGAAATCCGGGGGGAACGCCCGCGCCGTCCCGCGGATGCTCCCGGCGCGGTCCG
>CAYSJP010000002.1:3440-28981 GCA_964431395.1 uncultured Halobacteriales archaeon | reverse complement strand
ACACGCTTTTAGGGGCTTCCGGACTGTGCTCAAGCCAATGGATCGACAGGACTGGCGCTCGCTCGCCGAGACGTACGGCCCCGCCGCCGGTCTCGCCGTCGTGGTCACGTTCATGGCCTGGGTCCGGACGCTCGGTCGCAGCGACGTGTTCGTCGACGGGGAGGTCTACTTCACCTCGGGCAACGACCCCTGGTACCACGCGCGGATCGTCCACCTCATCGTCGATCACTTCCCCGCGACACAGCGCTTCGACGCGTGGTCGTACTTTCCCTACGGGACCGGGCGACACTCCGGGTTCGGCGGGCTGTTCGACCAGCTGATCGCGCTCGGCGCCATGGTCGTCGGCCTGGGCTCGCCCTCGCCGGGGACCGTCGACACCGTGATCGCGTACGCGCCGGTCGCGTTCGGCGCCCTCACTGCGGTGCCGGCCTACCTGGTCGGCAAGTGGGCGACCGACAGGTGGGGTGGCCTGCTGACCGCCGTCATCCTCTCGCTTCTGGGCGGGCAGTTCCTCTCGCGGACCGTGGTCGGCGTCGCCGACCACCAGTCCTCGGAGGCCTTCTTCGGGACGCTCGCGTTCGCCGGCTTTCTGTACGCGATGCGGACGGGCTACGCGGAGAAGCCGACCGTCGCGGACATCCGGGACGGAAACTGGGTCGTCCTCAGGCGGCCGGTCGTCGCCTCGGTCCTGGGGGGGGTGGCGATCGCCTCGTATCTCATGGCCTGGCCCCCGGGCGTTGCCTTCGTGTTCACCATCGGCGCGTTCGTCCTCCTCCAGTTGATCCGGGATCACCTGAACGGCCGGCCCACCGAGTACCTCGCGATCACGACCGTGACGACGATGCTGCCCGCGAGCCTTCTGACGCTGGCGTACGCGAAGAACTACGGCCTCGCCGCGACCTCCTTTTCGCTGCTCCAGCCGCTGGTCGTGGCCGGGATCGGCGCCGGGGCCCTCGTTATGTACGGCATCGCCCGGTACCTGGGGCGGGAGGGGTACGAACCCCGGTACTATCCCGCCGCAGTCGGCGGGCTCATCGCCGTCATCCTCCTGGGGTCGTTGCTGGTGTACCCCCGGGCAATCGATCTGTTCGAGAGCCTGTTCGTCCGGATGTACAGTTACGGGACTGCAACGAGCGACACGGCCGGCACCGTCGGCGAGATCCAGCCGGCATCGCTCGACGACGCGTGGCAGGCCTTCGGACCGACGTTCTACCTCGCTGCCCTCGGGTTCATCGTCCTGCTGGCGCGCGTCCTGGGACGCGACCGGCCGACCGAACTCCTGCTCGTCCTGTGGAGTTTCAGCGCCATCTCGGCGTACTTCACGATGATCCGCTTTGGCTACTACCTCGCCGTCAACGTCGCACTGCTGTCGGCGTTCGTCATCTGGTGGGCGACGACCGGGCCGCTCGAACTCGACGAGGTGGAGGTGCTGAGCGACGTCGAGACCTACCAGATCCTCGGGGTCGCGCTCCTGCTCGTGTTGGTCGTCCCGGGCAACGTCGTCGCGATCGACAACACCCGTCCCAACTGGGAGACCGCGGAGTTTCTCAGCGGCTCCAATCAGGACTGGCAGAGCGAACTCGACTGGGTGCGGGAGAACACCCCCGAGGTGCCCCTCGAGTACAACGAGCGGACGACGCCCCCCGAGGACGGCGACTACGACTACCCGGAGGGCGCCTACGGCGTGATGTCGTGGTGGGACTACGGCCACTGGATAACGCGGACGGGCGAGCGTATCCCGAACGCGAACCCCTTCCAGGAGGGGCCACGCCCGGCTTCCGCGTACCTGCTGGCACAGTCCGAGGAGCGGGCGAACCTGATCCTCGACGCGCTGCCCTCGATGCAGGACTCCGCCAACGAGATCGGCGAGATGACTAACGAGGATCTTCGTGCGATCGTCAATAACCAGTCCGAGCAGGAGGCCGGCGAGGACACGCGGTACGTGATGATCGACGACCAGATGGCGGCGATCCAGGGGATCAGCCGCCGGAGTTCCGGCAAGTTCGCGCCGATCACGGCCTGGACCGGTCCCGAGTCGGGGGCGTACATCTCGAGCGAGAACCGCTCGCTGGCGACGATCGGCCCGAACGGTCAGTTCCAGCGAATCCAGAACGCGAGCGCGCCGCTCCCGAGCGTCAATCAGCGCTACGACAACACGATGCTCTCGCGGCTGTACTTCGGTGACGGCCGGAACCTCGAACACTACCGCCTCGTCCACGAGACCCGCCAGCAGACGTTCTTCGCCGGTATCGCACAGTCCCGGCCGGGCGGGGGGTACGCGAACCTCGGCGTCAACGCGATGCTGACCGGCCGACTGTTCGGCACCATCCAGCAGCGACAGGACGTCGTCGCCTACGACATCAGGCAGGCCTCGCGGGTGAAGACGTTCGAGCGCGTCGAGGGCGCTCGGCTGACCGGGGAGATCGATCCCGACCGGCTGAACGGGACGAACGCGTCGGTACTCGCACAGGTGGAGCTACGAACCACGAGCCGGAACCGGACGTTCACGTACGCGACCCAGACGACGGCGAACCCGGACGGATCGTTCTCGGTGACGGTCCCGTATCCGACCGACAACAGCGTCGCGCCCGAGGACGGCGGCACCAACTCCAGCGTGACGGCGACCGGGAACTACTCGGTGCGGGTCAGCGACAGCCCCTTCGCCAGTTTCCAGGGGCAGTACATCTCCTTCGGCCGGACGCTCGCGACCGCATCCACCGAGGTCCCCGAGTCCGCCATCTACGACGGGGCCGAGGTGACCGCCGACCTCACCGAGACCGTGACGTACGAACCCGGTTCGCTGAACGCCATGCTCGAAGAGAGTCGGATCGCGAACGGTTCGACGACGAACCTCACCGTGACCGCCGGGTTCTCGAACGGGACGACGCGGACGGTCACGGGGACGTCGACCCTCGCGTCCAACGACACGACCGTGGCCACGGTCGACGACAACGGCACCGTCACCACCAACGGGACGGGCGTCGCACAGCTCAACGCGTCGTTCCGTGGCGAGACGGTCTCGGCCGTCCTCACCGTCGAGAACGCCTCTGACGACGGGAACACGGCCAGCCTGAACCCGCGCCCGAAAAGCAAGAGCGGCACGGTCGGCTCCGCGCCAGTCGCCCCCTCACAGTCACTCGCGCTCTCCGAACCCGACCGCGCCGCGACGTAGGAGCCTCCGCGACGCCGGCATCGAAACCCATTTGATCCCGGGATCAGTTACTCGAATATCGAGTAACATGTTGGATACGACCGCCTTCGGGGAGACGGCGCGGCCAGAGGCGAGCGACGCCACCCCGCCGGAGCGCCGATGAACGTCCTCGTCACGGGCGGGTGTGGCTACGTCGGGAGCGTGCTCGTCCCGCGGCTCCAGGCCCGGGAGGACGTCGACGCAGTCACCGTGTTCGACTCGCTGGCCTCGGGATCGCCACGCAACCTCATGGACGCCCGGGTCGCCGACGGGTTCGCGTTCCGCGAGGGCGACGTCCGCGAGTACGGCGACGTCGAGAGCGCGATGCGGGGGGTGGACGCCGTCGTCCACCTCGCCGCGATCACCGGCGCCTCGAGCACCCACGACCGCGCCGAGGAGACACGCGCGGTCAACCTCGAGGGGACGGAGAACGTGCTGAAGGCGGCCCGCAAACTCGACGTCGGGACGGTCACCCTGGCCTCCTCGTGTAACGTCTACGGGCGTGCCACCAGTACCGACCTCGCGGAGACGACCGACCCCGACCCGATCAACCCCTACGCGGAGACGAAACTCGCCGCCGAGCGCCTGCTCGCGGAGTACGTCTCCGAGTACGACGTTCGGGGGACGGCGCTGCGCCTGAGCACGAACTACGGGCACGCGCCCGGCATCCGGTTCAACCTGGTCGTCAACGGGTTCGTGTTCCGGGCGCTGACGGGCCGCCCGCTGTCGGTGTACGGCGACGGCAGCAACTGGCGGCCGTTCGTCCACGTCGAGGACGCCGCGAGGGCGTTCGGGAAGGCTGCCTGCGACCCCGACGAATGGCCCGACCTGGTGTACAACGTCGGGGCGAACGACGAGAACTACCGGATCGCGGAGATCGCGGAGATCATCAGGGAGGAGGTGAACCCCGACGCCGAGATCACGTACCTCGGCGACCGGCACCCGGGGCCGTCCTACCACGTGAACTTCGATCGGGTCGCTGACGCCGGGTTCGAGCCGGCGTGGACGCTCCGGGAGGGCGTCCGGGACCTCCGCGAGCGGTTCGGCGGGCTCGCGGCCGACGCGCACGACTGACGAGACCACAACGATGAGCACACACGACCCTGCGGAGAACGGGAGCGAGGCACTGACCGTCGCGGTCACGGGCGCGGCCGGCTACATCGGGAGCCGCGTCGTCGCGCGACTGCGCGAGGAACACCCCGACTGGACCGTCGCCGCGATCGACAACTTCTACCACGGCGACGTCCGGTCGATCCGGGACGTCACCGTGGAACACGTCGACGTCCGGCAGCGCGACCGCCTCGAATCGGCGCTCGATGGCTCGGACGTCGTTCTCCACCTCGCGGCGGTCAGCGGCGTCGACGACTGCGCCGAGCAGCCGGACCTGGCCCACGAGGTGAACGTCCAGGGGACGAACAACGTCGCCTGGTTCTGCCGGAAACACGGGGCCGGCCTCGTCTTCCCGATCTCCATGGGCATTCTCGGGGACCCCTCGTCGTTTCCGATCACCGCCGACCACCCCAGAGAGCCGATGAACTGGTACGGCCGGACGAAGGTACTCGGCGAGCGTTCGATCGGGACCTACGCCGAGGGGTCGTTCCCGGCGATCTGCCTGATGAAGTCCAACCTGTACGGCGATCACGCGGTCGACGGGACCCGGGTGTCGAAGGGCACCGTGATAAACTTCTTCGTCGACCGCGTGCTCGCGGGCGAACCCCTCACGGTGTACGAGCCGGGGACCCAGGCCCGGAACTACATCCACGTCAAGGACGTCGCCGACGCGTACCCCCGGTGTGTCGAGCGCCTGCTGGAGCGCTCGGCGGACGACGCAGCGGGCGTCGAGACCTACGAGATCGCGAGCGACGAGGACCCGAGCGTCATGACCATCGCCGAGCGGGTGCAGGCGATCGCGCACGAGGAGGCCGGCATCGACGTCGGGATCGACCTCGTGGAGAACCCGCGGGCGGGCAGCGAGACGCTGACCGAGACGTTCGCGGTCGACACCGAGCGGACCCGGCGCGAGCTGGACTGGGAACCGACCCGCGACGTCGAGAGCACGGTCCGGGAGCTCGTCCGGCGGCGGTCCTGAACGGGGAAAGCGGATCGAAAACGGGACTCGGCCGATCAGTCGCTCCCGGCGCGCTGCTCGGAGAGGTGGGCCCAGATCTCGGTGCAGCCGGCACCGTCCTCCACGTCGAGGAGGTGCTCGTCCGGCTCTTCGGCGTCCGACACCTCCGGCGGATCCCGGTTACTCATCATCTGAGTAAATACACTGGGGGATTATCAAAGTTGTGGCTACATCGGGCCATGAACGCGACCAGGCGCGGACGATGGACGCGATCAGACGCCCTCGATGGGGGCGCTGTCGTGTTCCCACACGAGGTCGAAGTAGCGTTTCAGGCCGGCGACGAAGGAGCCGTTCTCGGTGATCGCGGCCTGGCGCATCGACAGCGGGACGTCCTTCTCCTCGACGAGCAGGATGGCCCGTCCGGAGTCGTACTCCATGCTCGGATCGACGAAGGTGCCCCGCCAGGGGAGGACGTCGCTGCTGTAGCGCATCCCGACCCCGGGGTGTTCCGCCCGGATGTGGTCGATTATCCCCGCCTGGATCTCCCGGTTGTCCGGGGCGAGCAGGTCCGGGTGAAGAAAGAGTACCGTCACGGAGACCCCCCGATCGAGGGCGTCCTCGACGGCGGTCTCGACCCGGTCGAAGTACTCGAAGCTCTTGGTGAGCACGCGAACCCCCTCGGTCGCCTCCCGGTACATGCTCCGGGTCTCCCGCTCGCTCGGCTCCCCGACGTCGACGACGTGAAACAGTTCCTCGGTGGGCGTGATGTCGTCGCTGGCGCTCTCGTAGACGGGGACGAACTCCGCGAGGAACTCCTCGCGGGTCGCCTCGACGTCCGCCCGGTACTGTTCGTAGGCCTGCCGGCGGTTCTCGACGGCGCGATCGATCACCTCTTCGGGGTGTTTGGCCTGGTACTGCTTGGGCCGGCCGGGGATCACCTTGATGTAGCCGTCCTCCGCCAGCGAGTCGAGCACGCCGTAGATGCGGGCCTTCGGGATGCCGGTGGCCTCCGCGAGATTGGGCGCCGTCGTCCGCCCGATGGCGAGGAGTTCGGCGAGCGCCGTCCGTTCGTACTCCGTCAGGTCGAGTTCCTCAAGCAGGCCCTGGTCCGACCGGGATGTCATTACCCCGGCGTTCGCGGCCGCCACGTGTAAATTCTCGTGTCCCGGACACTGCGAAAGGACGGGAGCCAGATGGGACGGTGGAGCGTCGCGTGTTCGTAGGGCAGTTCACACGAACAAAAAAATTATGCCACTCAGGACGACGATGCCGAGCACGACCGATACGAGCCTGCCCAGCCTGTAGGTGCCGAGAACCCACGCTAGCGCGGCCTTGACGAAGGTGTTTGCGATAGCCGCGATGACGATTCCCGTCGTAGCGACCTCCGTCGAGACTGCCCCCTCGGCTGCGAGTTGACTCAACGTGATCGTCATCGCGTCCACATCGGCGAGCCCCGAAAAGAACGCCGTCGCGTACACTCCCGACGTCCCGAACCACTCGTTGGCGTAGTCGGAGACGAGCAACACGGCCGCGAATATGACTCCGAAGAAAAGAGCGGGCCGCAGGCGAAACGGGTTCTTGAGCTCTTCCGGTTCGACCGTCTCGTCGGACGCAGTCAGCCAGTACAACCCCCCGGCAGCAACCGTACCGACCACGGTCATCGCTCCCAGCGGCAGTGCGACGCTCGAGAGCAGGTCGGGGTTGACCACCGCGATCTCGATGAGTGCCCGGGGAAACATCACGATGGAGGCGGTGACGACCGCGAACGCACAGACGTGATAGAGCATCGTATTCCGGGTCGTCTTCTCCGCCATCGAAACCGTCGTCGCGGTGGAGGAGACGAACCCACCGATGACCCCGGTGAGGGCGATACCGCGTTCGGTACCGAGCGTTTGCCCGAGCAGGTACGCCCCGAATCCGAGGCCAGTGACGAACACCACCATCAACCAGACGAACCGCGGGTTGAGCCCGTAGAGCACGTCGAGCGACCGGTCCGGGAGTGCGGGCAACACGACGAGAACGACGAGGATGAACTTCGCCGACGCTCGCCGTTCCGTTTCCTCGATTCGATCGGCGAATTCGTGTATCGGACCTTTCACCGAGAGCAGCACCGTGACGGCACCGCCAGCGACGATAGCGATGACCGCACCCCGGTCCGAATGCATCGTCATCGCACCGAGGACGACGGTGAGGAGGGCGGCCATCAGCGTCGTCAGACCGATATCGCCCTCGAACCAGATCTTCCCGACGTACGCGACGGTGAGAGGCACGACGAGTATTCCCACAGCGAACGGAACTGCGTCGGGGAAGAACGCCTGAACGAGCGCCCCATAGAGGGCGAAAAGCGGGAACGTCCGGCTCCCCGCGAAGGTGCCCCCCGACTCGCTCTGCTCGCGTTCGAGTCCGACGAGCGCGCCGAGCCCGACGGCCAGGAGGAGATGCAAGATGACCTCGGCGAGCGGTGCTGTTGCAGCGTCGACCATCGTGTAACGTATCCAGCCAGTGGATTATCAAACGATGGGGAAGAAGCGACGGACGGCGTATCGCGGGGTCACCCCTCCGGCTGGGTCGCCATACCGACCGAAATCCACCCGAACTTATACAAACGGGTGGACAAAAAATCCTCGCACATGCCTTCCAGCAGCGCGACAAGAACGGTACTGGCGGTACTACTCGTCGCGATCGTCGGCGTATCGATCGTCGCAGGTGCCGGTGTCGGCGGAGGGGCGCCGGCGACCGACACCCCGCGTCCGCTCGACGCCCACACCGGGCCGTCGGCGAACGCGACGTCTCCGGCCGACGAGGTCCACGTCAGCGACGACGGCGAGGTCGTCATGGTGTACGACGGGAACGCGACCGGCGACGTCACCGAAGCCGAGTTCGGCGTGGACGTGGCGACCGGGCTGGCCAACGCCATGCTCGTCTCGGACGCGAACACCTCCGGCGCGAACGGCACCCTCAGCGCCGTCCTGACGTCCGACGGCGTCAGCGGCGCGGGCGACGTCTCGATCGACGAGACGGGGAACCTCACGGCCCTCGACGCGAGCGCCAACCTGACCCGGACCGACACCGAGAACTCCTTCGACGCGTCGGTGGTCGCGGCCACCGACATGGGTGCCCAGACCCCGGATAGCCTCGAAACTAACGGGAGCGTGGTGGTGGCGCCCGACGCGTTCCGGATGAACGCCAACGTCAGCAGCGGACAGCCCACCCTCCCGGTCCAGTCGATCGAATCCGCGGCCACCATCCGGGGAACGGACACCGGCTACACGGTCTCGATCGAGGAGGTCCGGCCCCGCGCTAACGAGACCCGGTGGGGAACCGAGGAGGCGGCAAACCGGACGCTCAACGCGCAGTTCGACGCGATCGCCACGCAGTTCAACGGGTCGAGCCAGGTGTCGATCCACTCCCACTCGTTCACCGACACCCCCGTCAACGACACCCTGGACATCAACTACACGGTGACGCTGACGGACGTCAAAACGGGAATCGCTAGCTCCGTCGTCGAGGGGGTGGCGAACGACTCCGCGATCGAACTCACCGACGAGGAGCGCGCCGCGCTCGTCGACGCCGTGACGAACGTCAGCGTCGACGAGATTGCCTTCCAGCAGAGCCGGACCGGCGAGGCCAACACCGCCGCAGCGAGCGTCCGGATCTCGAACTACCAGGAGGCGGTGATCGGCTTCATGGAGATCACTGCCAACCGGAGCGGGAGCCTGACCGAGGCGGACGTCGACCGCTACCGGGACACGGTCGAAGCCCGCCAGGCCGCGAACCTGGTCCAGGAGACCACCTGGGACGCGAGCCTGACCGGGTCGGCCGAGGAGACCAGCATCGAGTTCGCGATTGCCTCGAACAGCCGGAACTGGGCGGCGTACGTGTCGGAACTCGAGGCGCGCGGGATCGAGCAATCGACCAACGTCACCGCCTCCATGTCGGCGGAACTGGTCGGTGACGCCATCGACGTCGAGGCCGACTTCGAGATCCAGCGCGCCGACCTCGTCGGCGACGCCCTGAGCGCGGTGGGGGCCGAGATGGATCCCGCCGAGGACGACCAGGCCACGCGACTGCTCCGGGCGCTCCAGGACTCGGAGTTCGAGACCGCTCGCAGCGACGTCAGCCTCGCCGAGGGCACCGTGGAGCTCCGGGCCGGCGCGAGCTTCGACAACGCGTCCGAACTCCGGAACGCCACGGCCGAGCTCTTCGGCGGCACGACTGTCGCCGGGATGTACGGCCAGAGCGACGCGGACGGCTCGGCGACGTACGTGTACCTCGGCGACACGTACACCGTTTCGGAACTCGAGCAGCGGGGGCTCGTCGACGACGACACCGAGGTGTTCGAGGGGAGCGACATCTCGCAGTTCCCACGCATGAACACGACGGCGGCAGCCCAGTACCTGGGCGTCGAGGCGCCGTCGGACGGTGACAACGAGACGGCCACCCCGACCCCCGCCCCCGGCGACGGGGATAACGGGACGGCCACTCCGACGCCGACCCCCGGCGACGGTGACGACGGGACGGCCACTCCGGGCCCCACGCCGACCCCGACTCCGGATGACGGCGACGGTGGCGACACGGTCGCCCCCGGCCAGCCCGGGTTCGGCACGGTCGTCGCCGTCCTCGCGGTGCTGCTCGCGGGCCTCCTCGCGGCGCGCCGTCGCTAACTGACGACCGCGTCGCCGACCGACGCGGCCCTCCGATTCCCTTTCACTCGTGACGCCGATGGGGGGTCCGGACTACCGCTTGACGCTGACGGCGAGCCCCTCGCCGACCGGGAGCAGGACCGTCTCGAACTCCTCGACGTCCCGGACGTGCAGGAGGTACTCCACGACGCCCTCGGTGTACTCGTCCATCGCGTCCCGGTCGGGGTCACCCTCCAGGGCCGCCAGCGCGAGGTCCTCTTGGACGGCGGGGCCGGTCATCACGTTATCGGCGCAGATCACGCCCCCGGGGGGCACGTTCTCGCGGACCAGTTCGAACGTCTCGCGGTACTCGTCCTCGAGGTTGTCGATCAGGACGAAATCGAAGGGACCGTCGTACTCCGCGTAGGTGTCCAGGGCATCCCCGACCTCGAACTGTGCGCGGTCGGCATACCCGCCGCGATCGAAGAACTCCCGGGCGACCTCGAGGTTCTCGGCCTCGAAGTCGGTGAGCACGAGGTCGCCGTCGGCGGGCACGACGGGCGCGACCCAGTAGGCGGAGTAACCCATCCCGGAGCCGAACTCGAAGGCGCGCTCGGTCCCGGCGAGGCGGGCGAGCAGGCGGAGCGTTCCTCCCACTTCCGGCCCGACGATGGGGAACCCCTCGTCGACGTTGTGGTCCGCGAGTTCCTGCCCGACGTCGTCCATCGCAGGCGCCATCGCCCGCACGAAGTCCGCGACGTCGTCGGCCAGTACGGAGTTCATCACGTCGTAATCGTCGAGATCCATACTGCCCGGCGCGGCGCGCCGGCGAATAAACGTTCCGGGGTGACACGTCTTATACTGTCGGACGGAAGCAGTGATACATTCCGCCGGGGATCCCCGGCGGCACGTTGGCTTCGCAGACGGAAACGCGCGCTCGGAACGACTGATATAGGGATGTTCGAAAGTCATTACAGGATCGACCGCAAGAAGGCGTTCGGTCGACCTCGTAAACGCTTTCGAACACCCCTATAATGAATCAGGAGGAGCAGAGTTAGCGGTGTCGGTTAAAACCTGGGCTTGCTGGCGCTCGAAGTGACGGAAGACCATCTCCAACAGAATGATGTATATCGGACACAACTCCCGAGGATATGGGTCAAGAAGGCGACCGGACGAAGCGGGATCGGCCCGTGGCGGTCAGGAGCCGTCGTCGCCGATTTCTCGCGGGGATGGCGTCGACGGGTGCGGTCGCTCTCTGTGGCTGTTTTGGCGGCGACGATGGGGGCGATATCGGCGAGAAAGACCCCACTAACGAGAACGGTGAGAACAGTACAGATGACGAGGACATCGAGGATGGCGACGATGGATCCGTAGTAACCGCGTCGTTCACGGCCAACCCCGAGACCGGGGAGCCACCGCTGGAGGTCGTGTTCGACGCGTCGGCCTCCACGGCGTCGGGAACCCAAATCGACGAGTACGGGTGGACGTTCGGGGATGGCGACGGTGACACCGGTGAGGTGATCACGCACACGTACGAAGAGACAGGCGAGCACACGGTGGAGGTGACCGTCATCGGGAAAGACGGCACGGAGGACTCGACGACGACAGTGATCAGCGTCGTGGAAGACGGCGGCCTACCGACGATGGGAATGGGCCTGAGCGGTGTCAACCGTTGGAACGTTGTCTACCAGTTCGCGGACGTGTTCCCGAAGGCCGGCGGATTCGACGGGTGGCAGTCGGTCAACGACGACGGCGAGGAGGACAACCGGGCGATCCAGACCGACGAGCACGACTGGCCGACCGATCTGGAGTCGGATCAGCGGGCACACGTGGCCCCGATCTGGGACAACGATGGGGAGTACGAGACTGGCGAGTGGTTACTCACCTGGGACGGCGAGGGAACGGTCGACCTGTACAATCAAGACCGACCTTTCGACGTCGTCTCCAGAAACGAGGACGATCTCAAAGACTACCGGACGGTCGTCGACGTCGACGCAGCCAACTTCGAGGGCGTCCACGTGGTCGTCGAGGCGACCGATCCGGACGACACCGGCGACCACGTCCGGAACATCAGCGTCTGGCGCCCCGGCTTCTGGGAGGCGGACGAAGGCGACAGGGAGTCCGTCTTCCACGACCACCTCAAGAACAACGTCGAACCGTTCGATCCGATCCGGTTCATGGACTGGGGCCGGACGAACGACTCCAGGGAGGAGCACTGGGACGACCGCAAGCACCCGGACGATGCCTTCTGGGCCGACGACGTCGGCGTCCCCTACGAGGTCATGATCGACCTCTGTAACGAGGTCGGCAAGGACGCGTGGATCTGCGTACCCCACATGGCGACGGACGACTACGTGGAGAACCTCGCCGAGCTGGTATCCGACCGGCTGGACGACGACCTGCGGATCTGGGTCGAGTACTCCAACGAGGTCTGGAACTCGGTGTTCGACCAGAACGCCTACGCGTACAGCCACGACGGTGAGGACGACCTGAACTGGATGGAGTGGGTCGGCCGGCGTGCCAAGGGGATCTTCCGGACGTTCGAGAGCGTCTTCGGGGGGCCCGACCGGCTGGTGCGGGTCGTCTCCGGGCAGGCCGCCAACTCGTGGATCCTCGACAACGCGCTGGCCGGGGCCGACGGCCACGCCGACGCCGGCGCCATCGCCACCTACTTTACGAAAAACGAAACGGCGGCGTGGATCGCGGACAACCCCGAGTCGGCGACGATGGAAGCGATCTTCGATCGGATCTACGACGACATCGAGGAGTGGCGGGACGGCGGCTGGACGAACAACAAGGCGATTTGTGACGACCACGATGTGCCGCTCGTTGGCTACGAGGGCAACCAGCACCTCCTTCCCCGGCCCGGCGACGACGACCACTTCGATCAATTGCTAGCGGTCAATCGAGACGACAGGATGTATGAAGCCTACCGCCACGCGATGGACGTCTGGCGCGACGAGATCGGCGGACAGACGCTGATGCCGTTCGTTGAGGCAGGTAAGCCCCATCAGTCGGGGTTCTGGGGTCACAAAGAGGTCGGCCGCCTGGAGATGCGCAACGAGGAAGGTCGCACCGTCAAGTACGACGCCGTCTACGACTGGAGACAGGATAACCCACGTAACGATCCGGCCCGCGACTACCATCGCGGCGTCGCCGAGACCGACGATTGATAATGACTTCGATGGGTGGCTCTCGGGAGTTACGTTGGTCCATGTCATCGAATGTTCATGCCAGAAGTGAGATGTGGACCGGTTTGAACGATCGATCACTCCTCCAGGAACTCCCGCAGGCGCTCCCGGCGCTCGGGCGTCGCCTCCAACACGTTCGCGAGCAACCCCTCCACGGCGAGCCCGCTCTGCAGATCGGTCCGCCCGGCCATCTTCGCCGCCTGCTTCGCCAGCACGAGCGCGGGGACGTCCTTCTCGGCGATCGTCCCGGCGATCTCCATCGTCCGATCCTCGGTCTCCTCGGGAGGGTGGACCTCCTGGACCAGGCCGTGGTCGTGGGCGCGCTCCCCCGAGACCGACTCACCGGTGAGCAAGAGGAGCAGGGCGGTCCCGAGGTTCGTCTCGCGGGGCAGGCGCTGGGTGCCCCCCTCGCCGGGGAACCCGCCGATGGTGATCTCGGGAAAGCCGATCGACGCCTCCGTGGAGGCGATCCTGATGTCGCAGGCCAGGGCGAGTTCGAACCCACCCCCGAGAGCGATCCCGTCGATCATGGCGATCGTGGGCTTGTTCAGCGCCTCGATCTCCTCGGGGAGGGAAAACCCCTCCAGGGTGATCGCCTCGCTCGTCGTCTCCGGGATCCGTTCTTCCAGTTCGGCGATGTCGGTGCCCGCCGAGAAGGAGTCGCCGGACCCTCTCACGACGAGTACCGTCGCGTCGTCGTCTCCGGCGAAGCGATCCAGGGCGGCGACGATCTCCTCGCGCATCGGGGCGTTGATCGCGTTTTTCTTCTCGGGGCGCGCCAGGCGCAGCGTCGCAACGCCCTCCTCGACGCCGAAGTCGACGTACTCGAACCCCCCGTTTTCGCCCGTCATAACTCGATGTTCGCACAGACGTTCTTCACCTGGGTGAACTCCCGGACGGCCTCGGTGCCCTTCTCGCGCCCGATCCCGCTCTGCTTGTAGCCGCCGAAGGGCGTCTCGACGCCCTCGGCGAACCACTCGTTTATGTACACCTGCCCGGCCTCGATCTCCCGGGCGAAGCGCATCGCCCGCCCGACGTCCGTCGTGAACACCCCCGAGACGAGGCCGTACTCGGTGTCGTTTGCGATGCGAATCGCCTCCGCCTCCTCCTCGAAGGGCATCGCGACCAGTACGGGGCCGAACACTTCCTCGCGGGCGATCCGGGTGTCGTTGTCGACGTCCCCGAAGATCGTCGGCTCGACGTAGTACCCCTCGCGATCGAGGACGTCGCCGCCGACGATCGGCTCGCCGGCCTCCGCGCGGCCGATCTCGAGGTAGTTCCCCACTTTTTCGAACTGCTCCTCCGAGACCATCGGTCCCACGTCGTGGTCCTCGATCCCCGGGCCGATGGAGAGGTCCCCGGTCGCGTCGACCAGGCGGTCGAGGAACGTCTCGTAGACCGAGTCCTGAACGAGCAGTCGCGAGCCGGCGGAACAGCACTGCCCGCTGTAGACGCCGAACAGCATCGTGATCGCGTTCTCGACCGCCAGGTCGAGGTCGGCGTCGTCGTACACGACACAGGGACTCTTCCCCCCGAGTTCGAGGGTGACGGGCGTGATGTTCCTCGCGGCTGCCTCCATCACCGCCTGCCCGGTCGGGACCGAACCGGTGAAGCTGATCCCGTCGATTCCCGGGTGTCCCGTGAGCGCCGCGCCCGCGTCCGCGCCGGATCCCGGGACGACGTTGAACAGCCCCGGGGGCAGTCCGGCATCGAGCGCGACTTCTCCGAGCGTCAGCGCGGCGACGGGGGTCTGGGGGGCCGGTTTGACGACGGTCGCGTTCCCCACGGCGAGCGAGACGGCGACCCCGCGGCCGACGATCTGGATCGGGAAGTTCCAGGGGATGACGTGGCCCGTGACGCCCAGGGGCTCCCGGATGGTGAAGTCGACGTACTCCTCGGTCCGGGGGATCGTCTCGCCGTGGACCTTGTCGGCGATCCCGCCGTAGAAGTCGAAGTACTCCGCGAACACCTCGACCTCGTCGCGGGACTGGGAGAGGGGCTTGCCGTTGTGCAGCGTGGCCCGTGTCGCGAGGCGATCCGCGTTTTCCCGCACCGCGTCGGCGACGTCGTGGAGGATGGCGGCGCGCTCCTTGGGATCCCGGCGCGACCACGCGTCCTGTGCCTCCCGGGCCGCGGCTACCGCGTCGTCGACGTCCTCCGCCCCGGCCATCGCGACCTCGGTCAGGGGCTCCTCCGTGGAGGGATCGATCGTCGTCCTTTCCCCGCCCGCGGCGTCCCGGAACTCGCCGTCGATCAGGGGACCGTAGCGGTCGTCGAGATCAGGGGCTTGCATACTGCCAGAAGGGACGGCAGCGGCGCATATCAATCATGTGGAGGGGCCCGCGGTCGCCGACCCGGACTCCCTCATGATGGTGTAACGGTTTACCCCTCCGACCGCCCGCGTCGCTTCCCGGCAAAAGTGACCTCGGCGCCAACAGTTTATTTACCGTAACGAATTCTGGATTCCCATGGACGATCAGGATGATATCGGGGAGACGGGCCGCCGGAACGTGCTCAAACTCCTCGAGGCGATGGGCGTGACCGCCCTCGCCGGCTGTCTCGGGGGTGACGACGGTGAGACCCCCACCGCGCCGCCCACCGAGCAGCCGACGCCGACCGACACCCCGCCCGGAACAACGGCGACGCCGACGGACACGGCGACGCCGACGGACACGCCGACCGGGACGCCACCGCCCCCCGAGGAGGACCGGATCGACGTCCTGTTTCTGGGCCGGTCCGAAACCGGGAGTCACGACCCCGTCGCCCGCCTGCCACAGGTCGCGGAGTACCTCAAAGACAGGGGGATCAACGTCGTCTACACCGAGCGCAAGGACGACCTCCTCGTGCACACCCTCCACGAGTACGACGCCTGGCTGCTGTTTGGCAACCGGTCGGACCTGAGCCAGGCACAGCAAATCTCGCTTCTCAACTTCGTCGAGGAGGGCGGCGGGTTCGTCGCGCTCCACAGCGCGTCGGGGTGTTTCACCGGATCGGACGCGTTCATCGAGCACCTCGGCGGGCAGTTCGAGTCCCACGGGTACGGCGAGATGACCACGACGTGGGAACGGCCGGACCACCCCGTGTTCACCGGGATGGACGGCCCGATCCAGGTGACGGACGAGACGTACCGACACCGGAACGTCAACCCGGAAAACGAGGTCCTGGCGTACGCCGACTTCCCGGACTACGGCTCCAACGAGGACCTCGAGCCGTGGACCTGGGTCCGCGAGGAGGGGGACGGCCGCGTGTTCTACACGGCGTGGGGCCACGGGCCCCAGCCCTGGGCCGAGCCCGGTTTCAAGAAGCTCGTCGAGAACGCCATCCGGTGGACCTCCGGCAACGAGGACACCATCTCGGCGGGGGACACCCGGCAACTCCCGCTGTTGCAGTTCGAGAGCCTCGAAACGGAGGACGGGTTCATCCCCGGCTACGGCACCGACAACGTCCCCAACGGCATGGACGGATTCCCCGAGGAGGTGGCGTCGGGATCGCAGTGGAGCCGGATTCAGCACGCCCAGTCGGCGGTGGACTCGATGGCGCGCACCATCACGCCCCCGGGGTTCGAACTAGACCCGTTCCTGACCGAGGAGATGCTCCCCGACGGCGTCGGCGGCAACGTCCTCGACGTCGAGTTCGACGCCGCCGGCCGGGCGTGGGTCGCGCTCACGCGGGACTACCCCAACGAGCTCGGCGAGGGCCGTGACTCGATCGTCGTCTGTGACGACACGGACGGCGACGGGCGGGCGGACGAGTTCACGGTCTTCGAGGACGGGCTGTCGATCCCGCTCAACATGGTCCTCACTGACGACGGGGCGATCGTGGTCAACCTCGGTGCCTTCGACGACGACGGCAGCGTCCTCCACCTCAGGGACACGAACGGCGACGACCGGGCCGACGAACGCGAGGAGCTGTTCTCCGGGTTCAACACGGGCGACACCCACGCCGGGCCCAACCAACTCGAGTGGGGCATCGACAACTGGGTCTGGGGCCAGGTCGGGTACACCGGGTTCTCGGGCACCATCAACGGCGAGAGCCACAATTTCAGCTCCGCGGTGTTCCGCTTCAGGCCCGATGGCTCCGAGTTCGAGGTGGTCGCCGACCTCCCCGGCAACCAGGCCGGCCTGGGGTTCAACGAGGAGGGGCTGGCGTTCGCCTCCGTCGCCACGGACCAGCAACCGAGCAACTACGTGGCGATCCCCCGGCGGTTCTACGAGGCGGTCGGCGGGTGGTCGACGCCGACGCTCGGCCCGATATCGAACACGAACCGAATCCTGCCGGTCACCAACCGCGTCCGCCAGGGCGACAACGTCGGGGGGTACACCGCCGCCTCCGGCCACGAGATCTACACCGCGCGGGACTACCCCGAACGGTACTGGAACCGGACGGGGTTCGTCAGCGAGCCGACCGGCCACCTGGTCGGGACCTGGCTCATCGAGCAGGACGGCGCCGGCTACACCGCGAAGCACCCGCGCAACCTCGCCGCCAGCAGTGACTCCTGGTTCTCGCCGATCTACCAGACGGTTGGACCGGACGGGATGCTGTGGGTCATCGACTGGTACAACTACGTCATCCTCCACAACACGGGCATCGCGGGACTGAACATGGGCCCGGGGAACGCGTACGAAAACCCGCTGCGGGACGCCATGCGATCCCGGCTGTACCGCCTCACCTACGGCGAGGCCGACGCGATCGACCCCCAGCCGATCGACCTGTCGGACGCGGACACGAGCGAACTCGTCGACGCGCTGACGAACGACAACATGCAGTGGCGGCTGACCGCCCAGCGGCTGCTGATCGAGCGGGCCGATCCCGAGACGGTCGCCCCGGACCTGATCGCCCTGATCGAGGAGGAGTCCATCGACGACCTCGGGCTCGACCCGGGTTCGATCCACGCGCTCTGGACGCTCGAGGGCCTCGGCGCCCTCGAGGGATCGGGCGTGATTTCGGACGCGGTGATCGCCGCGCGGGAGGCCCTGGATCACGCCTCGCCGGGCGTGCGCCTGAACGCGTTGCGCGCCCTGCCGAACACGGCGCCGACGCGGACCGAGATCCTCGACCGGGACCTGCTGTCGGACGACGACCCCCGGGTGCGGATGTGGGCGCTGCTCGTGCTCGCGGAGGTGCCGGAATCCGACGCAGTCGGCCAAGCGGTCGCGGAGATGCTCGGCGACGCCGAGAACGCCACCGACGACCTGATCGCCGACGCCGCGACGGCCGCCGGCGCACGGCACGCCGAGTCGTTCGTCGCCGCCTACGAGGCAACCCACGACGTCGGCGGCGGCGGCGACGACCCCCCGAACCTGCTCGCGAACCCCTCCTTCGAGGCCGGCGACACGCTCGAAGGCTGGGCCACCAACACGTGGGCGGGCGACGGTGAGTACGCCGTCACGACGGAGGCGGCCCACAGCGGCGACCGGAGCGTCCGGATCTCCTCGGAGAACGGTATCGACGGCTCGGTCTGGCAACAGGACGTGTCGGTCGAGCCGAACACCACCTACACTTACAGCGCGTGGATCAAGACGGAGGACCTCGACCCCGGCGACTCCTACGGCGCGGTCATCAACCCCCAGGCGCTCGGACAGTCGGGGGCGACCAGCGCACTCTCGGGCGGGACGAGCGACTGGCAGCAGATCCAGACCACCATCGACACCGGCGGTAACGAGGCACTCACGTTCAATCTCACCCTCGGCGGCTGGGGGCAGGCATCCGGCACGGTGTGGTTCGACGACGTGGAACTCGTGGAGTCGACGAGCGGCGGCCAGCAGGGAAGCGCGGTGTACCAGCGCGTGAAGGCCCACCTCGGGGACTCCGGCGGCGGGAGCGACGGGTCGGACGGGACGGACGCTCTCGATCCGGACACGACGATCCGGCTGGACGCCCTGACCGCCGGGTGGGAGGGCGTCGCGCCAGCGGGACTCGAGGGGGAGACGAACC
Source organism: uncultured Halobacteriales archaeon (assembly GCA_964431395.1). Lineage (GTDB taxonomy): Archaea > Halobacteriota > Halobacteria > Halobacteriales > Hikarchaeaceae > CAYSJP01. The sequence goes on along the minus strand of CAYSJP010000002.1, from coordinate 9,976 downwards.
CGACGCTCACGCTCGAGGCCGGGGCGGAGTACACGGTGGAACTCACCAACGGTGACACGGCCGGGCACAACTTCATCCTCGAGGACGACGAGGGGTCGGAGATCGCGGGTACCGACGTGGTGTCGGGCGAGGGCGAGACCTGGTCGCTGACGTTCACGGCCGGCGAGGAGATGGCCGAGTACGTCTGCACGATCCATCCGGCGAGCATGGTCGGTGACGTCGAGGTCGAGGTCGTGGACGCCTGATCGACGCTCGGCATCCGATTCCTCCACGGGACGCGGTCAGCGGAACCGATCGACCAGGCGCTCGGCGGCGCGCAGACAGACGGCCCACATCGTCAGCGTCGGGTTGATGCCGGGACAGGACGGGAACGTGGCGCCGCTGAACACGAACAGCCGGGGGGTGTCGTGGACCTCCAGGTCGGGGCCGACCACGGAGGTGTCGGGGTCCTCGCCCATGCGACACCCACCCAGGTCGTGGCTGCTGCCGACGCCGGTGAAGGGCGGGCCGCCCCACGTCTTCGTCGCGCCGATCTCCTCCAGGATCTCCGCCGATTTGTCGGCCATCCACCCGTGGAGCTTTCGCTCGTTCTCCCGCATGTCGTAGGTGATCCTGAGGACGGGCTTGCCCTCGCTGCCCTCCTCGTGGTGCTCGGGATCGAGGTCGAGGTAGTTCGACTCGTAGGGGAGGTTGGTCGGCTGGATCCGGACGGCGGCCCAGTGGTTCCACTCCCGGAGGTGGTCCTTGTACTCCTGGCCCCACGCGGGGACGTCATCGGGCAGGGACTCCCGGCTGATCTCGATGGGGAGGTACTGGTTCTCCGCGCTGAGGGTGGCGCCGCCGACGAAGCCGTGCTCCGGGGAGTCGAACGCCGGCGAGAGGTAGTCGTCGAGGATGACGCTCTGGGGGGCGGGCCCGGTGTGGCGGTTGAACACGTCGTCGGGGACGTACCCGCTGACGTCCGAGAACATCTTCGTCATGAAGTGTTTGCCCACCTGCCCGGCGTTGTTCCCCAGCCCGTCGGGGTGCCGTTCGTCCCTCGAGGAGAGCAGCAGTCGGACGTTCTCGAAGGTGTAGGAACACAGAACGACGGTCTTCGCCTCCTGGACGCGGCGCTCGTCGTTGGCGTCGAGATACTCGACGCCGCTGGCCCGTCCCTCCTCGTCCGTGCGCACGCCGGTCACCCGGCAGTGGGTCCGCAGGTCCAGGTGTCCCGTATTCAGTGCCCGCGGGACGTGGGTCATCCCGGGGTGCCACTTCGCGTCGTTGAACGAGCCGAAGCCGTTGCTCCAGGCGGTGTAGGTCGTCGCCGGTCGGCCGTCGTACGGTTCCGTGTTCATCCCGGCCGGCACCGGGAAGGGATTGAGGCCCATCGACTCGACCACCTCGGTGAACTGCTCGCCCAGGCGGAACGGCCGCAGGGGCGGCATCGGGAGCGGCTCGCTCCGGGTGACGTAGGGGTTCGCGTCGTTGCCGGCGATCCCGATCTCGTGTTCCAGCCGCGTGTAGTACGGTTCGAGTTCCTCGTAACTCAGCGGCCAGTCGACCAGGGTGGAGTCATCGGGGATGACGCCCTCGCCGTAGGTCTCCTCGAGAAAGGAACGGTGCCGGAAGTGGTGTGGGTGATACCGGCGCAGCCAGGCGCCGTAGTGGACCGCGGAGCCGCCGACGCTGTTCATCATCCGACCGAGCGAAAAGGTCGCCTCCCGGCTGTCCCCGTCCTCGTCCGTGCGCCATCGGGGTGTCTCGGCGTCGAATTTCGGCCCCATCCCCGCCCGGCAGTAGTAGGCGTGGCCGAGTTCGTCCGGGACGAAGTCCTCGGTGGTGCGCCAGGGCCCCGCTTCGAGGGCGACGACGTCGAGGCCGGCCTCCGCGAGCGTCGGCGCCACGACCCCACCCATCGCGCCCATCCCCACGAGGACGACGTCGGCCTCCCCCCGGGTCGGCTTCGCGCCCGCCTGCGGATCGAACCCCTCGACGTCCGGCGGGCCGCCGCCGGATCCCTCCGGATCGAACCCCAGGTCGGTCATCGACTGGATCTCCCCGCCTTTCGTGACGGGCTCGGCAGTCAGGTTCTCCTCGGCGGAGTTCTCCAGGTACACCCCGGGGTGGCCGAGCGTCTCCCAGCCCGTCTTGTCCCGGTTGCCGCCGTACGCCGGGTCCGCGAACAGCCCCTCCTGGAGGTGGCTCCGCAGGACCTCGAAGAACGCCTCCTGGGGTGGGCTGTGGAAGTTCGACAGGCAGCCGGCCCGGAGGCGTTCGATCAGGTCGTCCTGTCCGTCGGGATCACAGTCGACGAAGGGGGTGCCGTAGCTCTCCTCGGCGTTGCGGTCGAGCGCTTCGAGGCCGAGGCGGTACGCTTCAGCCTGCTCCTCGTAGGCACCGTCCAGCGCGCGGTCGACGTAGCGCGTGACGCCGATGTCGGCGGCACCGGGGTCCTCGTCGGCGGGGAACATCCGCTCGAACACGGCGGTCGCGGTGCGGGCCTGGTGGGGGGTGAAGGTGAGCAGCGTGTCCGGAATCCGCATGGTCGTTGTGCTATTCTCAGGCTCACTAAACTGTACCGGTCGCCGGGTCGCCCCGACGCAGGGCGGCGACGTCGAGCCGTACCCCCCGACGCAGGGCGGCGACGTCGGGCCGCACCCCCTGACGCAGGGCGGCGACGTCGGGCCGCACCCCCCGCACCCCCCTCAGCGGAACCGGTCGGCGGCCAGCAGGAACCAGCCCTGCCCGAAGGAGGTGACGCCGAAGGGCATCTCCGGTCCCCCGGGTGGGCGGGCGACGCGCTCGACCCCGCCCTCGTCGTTCACGAGGTCGAGGGTGACCGCCATCGCGCGCCGCGCGGCCTCCTCGTAGGCCGCCGCGTCCACTTCGAACAGACCCATGTCGACGCCCTTCATGAACGAGTAAGCGAACATCAGGGTTCCCGAGGTCTCCAGGGGAGAGGTGGGGTCGTCGACGACGTGGTGGAAAAACCCGCTCGCGTCCTGGCGTTCGAGAACCGCTGTTGCGGTCTCCCGGAACCGGTCGGTGAGGACCTCCCGATCGGGGTGGCCCTCGGGCAGGCGTTCGAGCGTGTCGAGCAGCCCCGCGAGCGCCCAGCCGTTGCCCCGCGCCCAGAACGTGCTCTGGGGGAACATGTTGGGCGTCTCCCGCCACATGTGCCGACACAGTCCGGTGTGGGGGTCCTGGAGACGGCCTGTGATCAGGATCGCCTGCCTGGCGGCCTCGTCGAACGCCTCCTCGTCGCCGGTCGCGTCGCCGTACCGCGCGAGAAACGGACACAGCATGTACGTCGAGTCGATCCAGAGTTCGACCGCCTCGCGGCGGTGGGAGATGCCGCCCTCCTCCGTCCGGTCGACCCCCTGCAGAAACTCGTACTGGGCGCGGGCCGCCTCCAGATAGCGCTCCTCGCCGGTGCGCTGGTAGGTATCGAGCACGCCCTGGCCCAGCGCCGCGGGATCGGAGATGCCCGTCATCGAGTCGAGGTGGGAGTGCTGGATCCAGGGCTTGTGATCGAGCGAGCCATAGGAGAACTGTCCCGCGCTCGTCTGGGTGGCGATCGAGCGGTCGACGAGTTCGCGGGCGGCCTCGACGAACTCCGGATCGCCGGTCGCGTGCAGGCCGTTGATCGCGACGGCCTTCTCCCAGTCCTCGCTTTCCATGTCGCGCTCGACCGCGTGCCGGGCGACTGCTGGCACGAGATCGGCGAGCCGGTCAGTCACCACGCGAACGCACCCCCGTCGGGTGCCATGACGTCTCCGTCGGATGCCATGTGAGCCAGGCCACCACCGGGCGACAAAAGCCTGTCGCCGGCGCCGCGTCGGTGGCGATCTCCGCGCGCCGTCCCGACGGAGTCCGGGGCCCGGACCGGGGTAACTGATTTATTACACCCGCAAAACATGCGTGTATGACGTCCGCTGGATCTTCGGAAGACGAGGAGGCCGATCACGAGTTCGTCGTCTGTGCATCGTGTGGAGCGCGGGCCTCCACCGATTGGTCGTTCTGTCGCTCGTGTCAGTCGTCCCTCGAGGACGCTCATCCGCCCGAAGACCCACTCGAACGGATCGGGGCGGACGACACGATAGATATGGAAGAGTCCGGGTGTCCGAAGTGCGGTCATGAGGATGCCGAGGTCGACGCGATGGCGACGACTGGGACCGCGCTCACGAGGCTCTTTGATCTGCAGGTCAATCGTTTCCAAGTCGTCACATGTACGAACTGCGGTTATACCGAATTTTACCGTGGTCCCAACGAGGATTGGGTCCTCGATCTGTTCCTGGGGGGGTAGCGTCCCCGACTTGGCTTTTCGCGGTAGCTCCGAGACCCGGCACTGGTAACGCTTGCGGCCGTCCGCGTCAGATACCATTATCACCCGCCGCCGCGACGGCGCCCGTGATGGTCGCGACCACGCCACACGCCGACCGACCGTGCACCGACCCCGATCGTGCCCCGCGAACGAGGGAGGGCCGGCCATGGCGCTGAAAGCGGCGTTCGTCGGCTACCAGTTCATGGGCGAGGCCCACGCCAACGCCCTGGATCGCCTGGAGATGTTCTTTCCCGACGCCCCCGTGGTGGAACGTGAGGTCGTCGTCGGGCGCGACGAGGAAGCACTCCGAGAAGCGGCCGACCGCTTCGACTTCAACCGCACTGCGACCGACTGGGCAGCCACACTGGACGACGTCGACGTCCTCTACAACCTCACCCCGAACCACCTTCACGCCGAGATATCGATCGCGGCGCTGGAGCGGGACGTCCACGTCCTCTGTGAGAAACCCCTCTCGACGGATCTCGAAAGCGCGAGGGAGATGGCCGCGGCCGCCCGGGAGAGCGACGCCGTCGCCGGCGTCGGCTTCAACTACCGGTTCGTCCCGGCGATCCGGTACGCGAAGAACCTCATCGAGGCGGGCGAGATCGGCGAGGTGACCCACTTCCGCGGGCGGTACCTCCAGGACTGGCTGCTGGACCCCGACGCGCCCTGGGACTGGCACGTCTCCGAGGAGTTTGCCGGCAGCGGCCCCCTGGGGGATATCGGCTCCCACTCGATCGACCTCGCGCACTACCTCGTCGGGGAGATAGACGCCGTCTCCGGACAGTTACAACGGTTCGTCGAGGAGCGGGTGCCCGAGGGCGCCGAGAAGCCCAGGCCGGTCACCGTCGAGGACGCGGTCACGGCGGAACTGGACTTCGCGAACGGCGCCGTCGGCACGGTCGAGGCGACCCGGTTCGCGCCCGGCCACAAGAACGACCAGACGATCGAGATCCACGGCCGGAAGGGCTCGATCAGGTTCGAACTCGAGCGCCTGAACGAGCTCCAGGTGCTCCGGGAGGAAAATCGCGGGTACGAGACGATCCTCGTGACCGACGACGACGACCCCTACATCGAGAACTGGTTTCAGCTCTCGGGGCTCGTCCTGGGCTGGGAGCACTCGGTCGTCCACGAGAACTACGAGTTCCTGACTGCGATCGGCGACGGTGGGGGGTTCGCGCCGAGCTTCGAGGACGGGCTGGCGGTCCAGCGCGTGACCGACGCCATCCAGCAAAGCGACGAGCACCGGGAGTGGATGGAGATGGAATCCTGACGGTCACACACCGGTTTGAGCCTGGCCCGCTTTTTTGTATCCCTCCCGCGAAACGCCGCCCGTGAGCGAGCGTCCGACGCTGTCGCGGCGGGAAGCCATCGCGTCCATGGGCACCGCCCTCGCGAGCCCCGCGGGTGGCTGTTTTTCCGGCGACGAGTTGACCGATCCGGAGACGGGAACGCCGGTTCCGACCGACACGCCGACGGGGACGCGGACTCCCGACGCAGGTACCCCGACGGAACGGGACGCACCGACGGAGGCACGCACCTGTTCGACGCTCGGGGCATCGGGTACGACGACTCCGTCACCGCATCCGGATGTCTCCGCCGAGGACGCGCTCCCGGAGGTGAGAAACGGATGGCAGCAAGTCGGAACGACCGACTCGAACGCGCAGTTCGAACTGTTCACCGCGGACAGCGTGCGTGGAACGTACACGAGTCCCGACGGCGTTCGCTTCGTGGTGGACGTGTTCCTAAAGCGGGCGGGCGATCGGTTCGATCCCGGTCAGGCGAGCAGGTATCCGGCGATCGGGTGGGACGTCGGCGTCGTCTACGGGCGGTTCCTGTTCGTCGCCGGGACGGGGACCTACCAGCTGACCCACACCCCGGAAAAACCACCCCGCCTCGGCCGGACGCCGGTGGCCGGAACCGGGGACCGATCCCGTGAACTCCTGTCGTACTCGCCGATCCTCACGGAGCAGTGGGTTTCGCGAAACGGGATCACCTGCGGAGAATGACGTGACGTACTCCCGACGGGGTCGCTCCTCGTCGTCGAGGCGATCCGCCGGGTGGCCGAACGCCTCCGGACGTCCCGCCCCGCGACGAGGTGTCCGCGTCGGGCCCTTACCGAACGTCGAGGCGAAAGCCTCGCGCCTCAGCGCGGAGAGATGTCACCCGGGGAGGACGATCCCGACGACGTTGCCGCGTGGCTCGATCGCCTCGTGAGTCAGGGTGC
>CAYSJP010000002.1:0-3340 GCA_964431395.1 uncultured Halobacteriales archaeon | reverse complement strand
AGGACGATCCCGACGACGTTGCCGCGTGGCTCGATCGCCTCGTGAGTCAGGGTGCCGCCCGACCGGCTGACGATCAGGTTGACCAGCCACAGTCCCAGTCCGCTGCCGTGGTACGTCGGGCTCTTATCACCCGTCCCCAGCAACACGTCGCACTCGGCTGCCGGGATCACGGGCCCGTCGTCACAGACGTCGATCCGGACGGCGTCGTTTTCGACGGTGACCGTCGCGATCACCTGTGACGAGTCGTCGTTGTGGACGATCGCGTTCACGAACAGTTCCCTGATCGCCTTCCCGAACCGATCGGAGACGGATGCGGTGACGTCCTCCGGGCACTCGACGGTGACCGACGCATCCGGGAACTTCCCTCGGACGACCTCGGCGGTCCGATGGATGACCTTGCTCACGTCCCTTGTTTCGACCCGTGGCTCGGCGGTCAGCAACTCCGTGATCGCCCGTTCCTTCTCCGCGAGTTGTATCAGCGTCCTGCCCGTCTCCGTGATCGCGCTCGCCATCTCGGCGATCGGATCGGAGGCGCGTCGCTGGATCGTCTCGGCCTGTCCCTGGATGATGTTCAACTCGTTGCGGATATTGTGCCGGAGCACCCGGCCGAGTACCTCCAACTGTCGCTCGCGCCGTTTCCGTTCGGTGACGTCCTGTTGGAAGCCGACGTAGCTGACGACGTCGCCGTCGTCGTCGTGGACGGGCGCAACGGTGAGGTGGTTCCAGTACTCCGTCCCGTCGGTGTGGTAGTTGCGAATGTCGATCGAGATTGGCTCCTCGGCGTCGACCGCCTCACGAATCCGGGCCACGCGCTCGGGGTCGGTGTGTTCGCCCTGCGGGAACCGGCAGTTCCGGCCGATGGCTTCCTCGGGTGAGCGACCCGTCATGTCCTCGAACGCCTCGTTGACGTATATCAGCGGGTTGTCGGGCTGGTCGGGATCGGAGATGGTGACGCCGATGGGCGCCTCTTCGATCGCCTGCGTTCGCCGTTCGAGGGTCTCCTCGCGTTCCCTGCGCTCGGTGATGTCGTTCTGGACGGCGACGTACGCCGTGACGTCCCCGTTGTCCGTGATCGGTGCGATCGTCTGGGCGGCGTAGTATAGGTTGCCGTCCTTGCGACGGTCGACGATCTCGCCGTTCCACACCTCCCCGTCGTGAAGCGTCTCCCAGAGGTCCTCGAAGTAGCTGTCGGGCATCTCCCCGGAGTGCAACAGCTGTGGGGTCCGACCGATCGCCTCCGAGGCCTCGTATCCCGTTATCTCCTCGAACGCGGGGTTGACATACCGGATCCGTCTGTCGGGATCGGTGATGTAGACGCCGTGTCCGGAACTCTCGACGGCCTGCCGAAACACGTCCAGTTGGTCCGTCCGTGCCTGCAGATCGAGCGACTGGCTGCGCAACCGGAGCAGCGCCCGGATCCGCCACGCCAGCTCGACCTGTCGGATCGGCAGCGAGACGATTTCGTCGATCGTCGTCGCAAAGACGTTGTCCGCGATTACCCCTCCGTCGACGTCGATTACATCCGTTCGTGTCTCCGGAAGTAACAAAAGCACCGGCAGAAGGACGGGTGCCGACTCCGATTTGACCGCCGAGAGATCGTCCCTGTGGCGTTGGATCGCCCCCTCGTCGGTGAGACAGAGATCGAAGTCGGCGTCGGTCACCGGCCCGTCGGTATCCGCCAACTGGTAGGAATCGTGGCCGTCGATCCAGTCGCTCAGGACACGCTGGTTGCCGTCGTCCGCGAGAAGCGGATAGATGGTCGCGGATGTCCCGGGGGTGGGGGGTTCCGTGCTCTCGTCGGAAGACCCGGTCCGGGGGTCGATATCCCCGTCGAGGCCGTTCTTCAGTGGATCGTGTGCGTCCATCGGTGCGCTACGCCTCCGGTTCCATGGAGACGGATCTCATCGTCCCGCCCGATTCAGCGGCATCAGGCTTCATCGTCCCACTCGGGTGTCCCCGTCAGAATCCCCCGGAGTCCGGTCAGTGGCTCGCCGACGTGCAGTCCGTCCCCGGTGATCTCGAGTTCCCGGAGCCGGGGTTCGACGTCGCTCGTGCGCTTTTTTAACACTCCGATCACCTTCCGCAGTTCCCCCCTGTACTCGACGTGGCGGAGGACGACGATGGCGTCGGCGAGATGGCTGATCCGGCGGTCGGTCGCCCGGAACGTCCCGGTGATCTGGTGGACCTCGTTCGTTATGAGACCAGTGACACCAATGTTCCGGAGGTACTTCCCGATCCTGAGGAGCGCGTCGGTCGGGTCGTCGCCCAGTCCCCGCAGGGACTGTTCGAATCCGGTCGTCCCGTCGATCATGACGACCCCGGTGTCGTGTTCCTCGACCTCCCGCCGGACGCGGCTGGTGAACTCGTCGATGGTGAGTCGGTCCGACCCGAGCTCCTCGACGACGAGCGAGCCCCGGTCGATCATCTCGGTCGCCGGGATACCGATCGACTCGGCCCGGTCTAACAGGGTTCGCCTGTTCTCCTCGAAACTGTACAACACCGAACGGTGTCCCTGGTCGGCGGCCGCCATCGCGAACTGCAGTCCCATCGTCGTCTTTCCGGCGCCGGTGGGCCCGCTGAACATCGTGATCGTCCCCGTGGTGATGCCGCCCGAGAGCAGCGCGTCGAGTTCCCGGATTCCCGAGGAAAGCACCGCGTGGTCGACCTCCCGCCCGTGTCGACCGGGGTCGAGACGGGGCCACACCGTCATCCCCTCGCCGTCGATCCGGAGCGTGTGCCGCCCCCGGCGGGCGGAAGACCCACGCAGTTTCGAGACGTGGACCGTCCGCCGGTCGGGGTCCTCCTCGACGTTGAGGACGGCATCGACGAGAAACTGGAGGTCGTCGTCGGGCATCGAGTCCGCGGCCTGTGAGGTGAGAACGACCGTCGTCTCCTCGTCTTTGAGAAAGTCGATCAGGCCCAGGATCCGCGTCCGGAACTGGTGTTCGTCCGGCGTGAGGTACCGGAACTCCGTGGCGGGATCCACGACGACCCGATCCGGATCGACCTCGTGAACGCGTTCCCGAACGTCCGCGACCATGGGCTCACCCTCCACCTCCGCCGAACTGAACAGGTCGTACGTCTCCTCGCTCCGGAACTCCTCCCGGGATGGCGAAAGGTTGAGAAACTCCACCGGTCCGACGTCGAGATCAAAGCTCCGTGCCGTCTCCCGGATGTAGTCATCGGGCTCTCCGAGGTTGACGTACAGCCCGGTCTCCCCCGAGGCGACCCCGCTCGCGAGAAAGTGCAGGCCGAAAATCGTCTTTCCCGAACCGGGTGGCCCCCGAACGAGCGTCGCGGACCCGGGTTGGAGCCCGCCGCTGAGTATCTCGTCGATGCC
>CAYSJP010000001.1:53265-57761 GCA_964431395.1 uncultured Halobacteriales archaeon | reverse complement strand
AACACGAGATCACGATCGCGGACGGGGCGATCAGCGACCGGGCCGCGACCTGCGGGTGAGCGGAGAGTCCGGCCGGTAGGGTGGGAGAGAGGCCACGCCGATCGTCACCCCGTCGTCGGTAGATGCGACCGCTCACACGGAACACCAACCCATTTTTTACGCGCCACGTCGTTGCGGCGCGTATGCGAACCAGCATGGCACTGAAGTGGGCTGGCACCTACCTGAGTTTGTGGCTCGTGGCGACCGTGGTCGCCGGGGGGCTCGTCGCGGGCGGAATCGCGATCGATGGACTCGCGGCCGTCGGACTCGGGAGCTACACGCCGGCGGCCCTGGAGACGGGCACCGACTCCCCGGTCGCGGGGGCCGTCCTCCTGGCCCTCGGCGGTATCGTCTGGCAGTTCGGGACGGCTCTGGCCGGGTTCAAGACCGCCGTCTCGGCCGTGGAGGAGGAGACCGCGAAGCATTTCGACTCCGAATCGATGAAAAGCGACATCCTGACCGTGCTCGACGACCGCCTGGCCGACATGCACCAGGACATCTCCCAGACGCGCCGGCTGGTGAACCGCATGAGCCGTGAGAACCAGGCCGACCAGCTCGACTTCGAGTTCGAGGACGAACTGTAGCCGCGGCGGTGCCGGATCGGTACTCCTCACCGGCCCGGATCTATCACGTGGTCTTATTTCGGCGGGGGGCCAAGGTCGGGCATGAGCAGACGGATCCTCGTTGCGGTCGACGACTCGCCCCAGGCGTGGGACGCCCTGGAGTACACCTTCGATCGGTTCCAGGACGCCGACGTCACGATCCTCTCGGTTCTCGATCCCGTCGAGACGGTGCTCGGGAGGGAAGACCCGAGCGCGCCCGGCCCGGAGGACGCTGAAGCCGAAGTCGACGCGATCCTCGAGGAGGCGACCGATATCGCATCGGAGTTCGACGCCGAGGTCACGACGGATCACGTGTCGGGCGATCCGGCGAACGAGATCGTCGCGTACGCGGAGGAGGCAGACGTGGATCACATCGTCGTCGGGAGCCACGGACGGAGCGGGCTGTCCCGGGTCCTGCTCGGCAGCACCGCCGAAAAAGTCGTCCGGCGGTCCCCCGTGCCGGTCACCGTGGTCAAGGGAGGTTCCTGACAGTGATCGGAGTAGTCTCTTAGCTGCGTCCCCGAGATCGCCAGCGGGAGTGGCGATCACCCCGTAGAGAGTGTAGCGCGAGCCGTCGCTCGCGCCGGTCGCGGGGGAGCGTCACGCCTCGATTATGTCGTCGTCGTCGCCCTCCGGCACCGCGAGTTCGCCGTCGAGGCTCGTGACCGCCTCGCCGCCGACGCGGACGCCGTCGCCGACACTGACCCACACCCGGCCCGGGCGGTCGACGTAGTGGCCCTGCTCGAAGGCCATCTCCTCGGGCATCCCGTCGAACGCCCCGGCGTGCCGGAGGTACGCGCCGGCCGCGCCGCTCGCCGTGCCCGTGACGGGGTCCTCCGGTATCCCCTCCCCCGGGGCGAACATCCGCCCGTGGAGCGTCGACTCCCGGTCGAGCGTGTCGAAGGTGAAGGCGTACACGCCGGTCGCGTCGAACGCCCCGGTGAGCGACTCGACGGCGCCGTAATCCGGGTCGGCCGATCCCAGGGTCGAGAGGTAATCGACGGGAACGATCAGATAGGGGAGCCCCGTCGAGGCGACGGCGATGGGCAACTCCCCGGTCACGATGGACTCGGCGTCGATCCCGAGGGCCGCGGCAACCCGCGACTCGTCGGCGTCGACCTCACGAACGGCGGGGTCGTCCATGCCCATCCAGACGACGCCGTCCGGGTCGACCGCGACCTCGTGGATCCCCAGGTTCGTCTCCATGGTGTGCTCTCCGGCCTCGATGACGCCGTCGGCGAACAGGTGGGCATGAGCGGCAACGGTCGCGTGCCCACACAGGTCGATCTCGCCGGCGGGGGTGAAGTACCGGAGTCGGCGGTCGGCGGCGTCGCCCTCGGTCACGAACGCCGTCTCCGAGGCGCCGAGTTCGCCGGCGACTGCAGCCATCCGGTCCGCGTCGAGACCCCGGGCGTCCGGGACGACGCCCGCGGGGTTTCCCGCGAGCGGCTCGCCGGTGAAGGCGTCGACGATCAGCGTTCGTCTGGTGTCCATGCTCCCGGTACGCCCGAGGGGACAAAGAGGGTGGCGACGTGTTGCTGCGCACCCCCTCCCGGCGAGTCCCCCGACTATCGCAACCCTGAAGCGCCGACGGGTCACATGGACGGCCATGAGTACGATCCAGCGGATCGGTCCCGAGCGGGGCTACGCTGCCACGGTCCTCGCGATCCTCGCGGCGCTCGTGGTCGGGTCGGTCCTGTTCCCGAGGATCGTCTGGGACGAGTTCCTCTGGCAGTACCTCTGGGGGCCCGTCTACGCGGACGCCCACAACGCCGCGTGCGTCGTTCTGGAGGGCGGTTCGCCGGTGTTGTACGATTCGTCGAGCCAGTGTGCTGCGGTAAACACGCCGGGGACGGTCTACTCCGAGCCGGGGTACACGCTAGTCTCGGAGGTCGTGTACGCGGTCACCCTGGTCGTCGCGCTGATCGGCGTCCTGTTCATGCTGCGCCGGTTCGATATCGGCGACGAACCGGAATTTCTCTATGGCCTGCTGCCGTTCATGTTCTTCGGCGGCGCGCTCCGGGTCGTCGAGGACGCAGTGGACTCGGCCGCCGGTGCCGAGGCGACGATCCCGATCCAGTACCCCTGGAACACGTTCCTGATCAGCCCGGTGATCTACTTCACGGTGTTCTTCGTGACCATAGCCGCGCTGTTCGCGAGCCTCTATCTCTCCAGCGTGGGTCGGATCGAGAGTTACGAGCGCGGCCTGATGGCGGCCGGATCCGGCGCGCTCGCCATCACCCTCGCGCTCCTCGGGTGGTTCGCCGCCACGACCAGCTACGTCGGCTTCTACCCACAGATCGCGGTCATCGTCCTCGGGGGTGCGACCCTAGTCACGTTGCTGGCCTGGCGGGCGATCGAGCGGTACAAGCCCGCACTCAACAAGGGGACGGGCGCGATCGGGCTGGCAGTGCTGTTCGCCCACTCCGTCGACGGCGTCGCGAACGTCGTCGGGATCGACTGGGGCGACGAACTCGGGCTCCCCTACGGTGATCTGGTTCCGAAACACCCGATCAACGACGCGATGATCGGCGTCGGCGGGCGCATCTCCGGCACGGTTTCGGGGCTGACCGGCGGCGCGGTGGTCCCGGCCGAGGTCATCGGCCAGGCCTGGCCGTTCCTCCTCCTGAAAGTCGGCGCCGCGGTCGGCGTCATCTGGCTGTTCGACGAGACGATCTTCGACGAGTCCCCGCGCTACGCCATCATCCTCCTGATCGCCATCATCGCCGTTGGCCTCGGTCCCGGCACGCGAGACATGCTCCGGGCGACGTTCGGGATCTGATCCGGCCCTCGATCCCGGGTGGACGGCCCTCGCGCCAGCCTGGATCGAACGTACGTCGATGACGCTGGCGAGGACTGGGGTGTCGTCCGAAAACCCCCGATCTTCGGGACCGCGAGAATCGGAGATTCTCGACCGGTTCCTCGAGGGGGGGGGCTCGGCGCCCGCAACCAGCTAACACTGCCGGCGGACGGTTCGTGGTTCGATCGGACCGGAAAAAGGCGGTTCACAATCGAGTGACGTCCTCGGTCAGACGGGCGCGTCTTCGAACTCGACTTCGAGTTCGAACTCGGCGTCACCGGACTCGATCTCCACTTCGATCTCATCGACGTCTTCCGGGACGGAGAACGTCAGCTGCCCCGCGCCGTCGGTTTCCCCGACTACATCGTCGTTGACGGCGACCGTCGCGTTGGCGACGGCGGAGCCGTTCGAGGAGACCTGGACCGTCGCGTTCTCCCCCGGTTCGACTGCTCCGACGAAGCTCGCGTCAAGCTCCATCTCGACGTCGTCTCTCTCTTCGCCTTCTTCCTGCTCGGAGTCGTCTTCCTCATCCTCGCGCTCCTCGTTTTCGCCCTCGTCCTCTGCACGGTCGTCATCGACGTCCTCGATCGGGACGTCGGTGCCGGACTCCGAAATCACGGGCGTGAGGATGTACTTTCCGCTGTTGCCGGCCTCGTGGACCGTGATGTCGAAGACGAAGTCGACGGAGTCGTTCGACTCGACCGTGAACTCCTGGTTGATCTGGAGCTTCTCGCTCGGGAGCTTCACGTTCACCGACTCGCCGTTCTCGAGGGTCGCGTTGATCTCCTCCACGTGGACGAAGACCTTACCGTAGGTGCCCTCGGGCACGTCGAACTCCTGAAGAAGGCTCGCGTTGTCGCCCTGGAGGCGGGTCAGGTCGAACGTCCGGTCGTCGACGTCGTGCTCGACCCACTCGCCGGACCCGTCTTCTCCGTCACCCTCGTCCTCAGTCTGCTCGTCGGTTTCCTCGTCTGCTTCCTCGTCTTCCGGGATCTCCGTTTCGTTGTCCTCGGGGATCTCAGTCCCGTCGTCCGCCGGCGTGTCGGTGGCGTTCT
>CAYSJP010000001.1:47317-53165 GCA_964431395.1 uncultured Halobacteriales archaeon | reverse complement strand
TCGTTGTCCTCGGGGATCTCAGTCCCGTCGTCCGCCGGCGTGTCGGTGGCGTTCTCCACCGGAGTCGTCTCGTTGTCCGGCGTCTCGTCGGTTTCCTCCTCGTCGCCATCATCGTCGCCGGCCGTCCGGAAGCCGACCTCGCTGATAGTCACGTTCAGGTGTTCGAAGTCACCGATCGCGTTTTTCTCGTCGCTGATGTAGAAGCGAACGACCCCCGAATCGGACGTCGCTCCCGCGTCATCGTCGGTTGTATCCGTCGGTTCCTCCATTTCGGGCGCGTCGTCGGTGGGGTTGGCTCCCGGGGTCGAGCCCGGTGCGAACCCGGTACACCCCGCGAGCGCGACCAGTGCAACCACCGCCACCACGCCTGCCGAATTGAGTTTCATCGCACTCGAACGGTGGGACCGATACGGCATATAAAGGCAGCATCGTAATCCCCGATTAACCCCGATTTGCCCCGTTCACTCGACGAAGGGGCACTCAGCGGACTTTTCAGTGGTCACCACGTACCTGACATCATGACCGAGACAGCATCGCGGGTTGGAGTTGTCTGCCCCGCGTGTTCGCCCGAGTTCGAGACGGTCCACGAGGTGCTCGCGGAGGGGGGCCAGTCGACGGTCCGGTGTACCGAGTGTGACCACGTCCACAAGACGACGATCGCGGACGAGTCCGAGATCGAGCGGAAAGTCGTCGTCTCGCAGTCGGGGGAGTCACTCACCACGACCGTCGAGGGGCCGGCCGACGAGCGAGTCCAGATCGGCGAGGAGTTCGTCGTCGAGGCCGACGACGCCCTGCTCGTCGCCCGCATCACCGACGTCCAGGTGGGCACCGAACGGCGGGCCGACTCGGCGCGCATGGAGGACGTCGAGACGATCTGGAGCCGGGCGATCGACAACGTGACCGTGAACGTCACCCTGCACCCCGAGAGCGGGGACGAAACCCGCGGGATCGAGGTGCAGGTCCCCGGCGACTACGAGTTCGAGGTCGGCGCGACCGAGGAACTCGCGGACGAGGAGTTCACGGTCGAGGGCATGCACGTCCGGGAGAACGCGGTCGGCTACCCAGCCGGGAAGCTCGATCACCCCGGCGACGCCGCCGAAGCCAAGGACCTGAAGCGGATCTACGCCCGCGACGAATCCAGTTCCGCCTGGTCGGCGTGGTAGGAGCATGACCCGACGCACCGACGACGATTTCGCCGGCGCCCGCGAGGAGATGGTCGACCGGCTCGCGAGCCGGATCGACCACCGCGAGACGGATGCGGCCATGCGGGCCGTCCCCCGTCACGCGTTCGTCCCCGAGCGACGCCGGGAGAGCGCCTACGAGGACCGCCCGCTCCCGATCGGGCAGAACCAGACCATCTCCGCGCCGCACATGGTGGCGATGATGACCGACCGGCTCGCCCTGGAGTCGGGCGAACGCGTCCTCGAAATCGGCACCGGCTGTGGGTACCACGCGGCGGTCACGGCCGAGATAGTCGGCGCCGAGAACGTCTACTCGGTCGAGTACCACGCCGACCTGGCGGAGCGCGCCCGGGAGACGCTCGCGGAGCTACGGTACGGCGACGTCTCGATTCGCGCCGGCGACGGCCACGACGGCTGGCCCGAACACGCGCCGTACGACGCGGCGTACCTCACCTGTGCGGCCGACTCGTTCCCGGACGCCGTCGTCGACCAGGTGCGGACGGGCGGGCGACTGCTCGCACCCATCGGCGATACTCACCAGCGGCTGGTGTACGCCGACCGAACCGGAGACGGACTGCGCCGCGAGGAGGGCTCGAGAGTGCGGTTCGTCCCGATGCGTAGTAGCGAGTGATCATCCGGAGGGAGCGACCTCAACTCCGGACACCGAGGAGACGGACGACGCTGCGGCCGACGCCGTCCATCCAGGTCCCGCGTTCCCGGAGGAGTCCGTAGGACACTCCGAGGACGAGCCCCCAGAGGACGTGCCCGAGCAACCCCGGCGTCGAGATGTTCGGAAGCACGGCGTCGAAGCCGACGGCGTCGAGCCACGCCGGCATCAGCACTCCGGCGGCGACGAACGCGAGAACCATCCCCCACGCGATTCCGATGCCAGTCACCGCCGGAATGCCCTTGGTGCGGTCGCGCAGCGGCGGCCAGGAGGTGACGGCGACGAACAACAGCGCGAACACGACGCTGTGGAACAGGTGGGTGATCCACCCGACCACGGCGCTCTCGACGCCGTACAGCGCGCCGATGATCGGCAGTCCGCTCCCGAACACCTGGACGCTCAACCCCATCGTGACGCCGGCGACGATCCCGGCGAACGACACCCGAAGGAGGTTCGAGTTCGAGGCACCGATCGGCGAGGCCGGGTCGTCCTCCGGGGCCGCCCGCGGCAGTGAGACGACGATCCGCGTCTCGCCGGACCCGTTTTCGGCGTCCATCCGCCCGCCGTAGCGGTCGACGAGCAGCCACGCCGTCTGGAGGTCGAACCCGACGGTCGGGTCGTCGTACTCCGGGATCTCCCCGGAACGGAGGAGCGCCCGGTCCCCCGGTTCGAGCGGCGACCCCCGGTAGGCCACCTCGATCCGTTGCTCACGCCGGCCCGCGGCCAGCGATACCGCGACCTCGCCACCGGTGGCGTGTTCGGTCGCGTGGCGGAGCAGCCCCCGGATCGCGATCCCGACCCGCTCGTCCGCGCGAACCGACGCCGACTGCTGGGCGTCGTCGACACTGATCGGCGTTTCCGGAGCCCGGTCGCGCACCGCGTCGACCCCCTCCTGGAGGTGTTCGGCCAGGTTCGTGGGGCGAAGCGGCCGGTCCTCGGGGTCGTCGGCGATCGCCCCTACCTCCTCGACCGTGCGTTCGATCTGGCGCGTGGCCTCCCCGATCGCCTCGCTCGTCTGCTCCGGCGTCTCCTCCGGGTCCGAAATGAGCGGTGCGTACCCCTCTATGACGGTGACGGCGTTGAGCACCTCGTCGCGGAGCACCCGGTTGAGGACGATCCCCCTGTTGGCCTGTCGCCTGATCTCCCGTCGCTGTCGTCTGTTTTTCGCCGACCGGTCACCGATGAGGACGCCGCCGACGGCCCCCGCGAGCAGGACGTTCGCGACGAGTCCCTCCGAGGCCCTGAACGCGCCACCCACGTCGCCGGCCTCGGAGCCGACCGCCGTGAGGAGAAACACGAGGACCATCGCGGTCGTTCCGGTCAGACACCACCGCGCGACGGTCGTTACGTACGCCTGAGGGACGCTACCGACGGCGAGCGCGACGCCGAACACGGAGAGGCCGAGCCCGATACACAGCGGGACGACCCCCGAGAGGACGAGAGGTGTCGTCATCTCCGCCGGGATGGTCTGGGCGACGATGGCACTTATCAGAAACCCGGTGATGGCGACGAGCAACCCACCGTGGTGGACGCGCCGGACGGCACTCGGGAGTTGCACACGCCTCGTTCGTGACGACGACACAAAGATGCGCTGGTGGCGGCCGCCGTCGCCCCGACCCAGCCGGTGCCGTCCCGCCGTCGTGTCAGCGTCCCGGTTCGCCCGCCGCTTTCTTCGGGCCATTGATTAACGTCCTCTTCCTACCGGGGCGCATGGACATCGGGGTGGTGCGCGAGGACATGATCGACGGGCTGGCCCACGAGACGAAGGGCGTCCTGGAGAGCGGGCGCCTCGCGGAGGCGATGGGGGCGGTGCCGCGCCACGAGTTCGTCGACACCGACACGCCCGAGGCCGCCTACGAGGACCGCGCCCTGGAGCACCGCGGGACGACGGTGCTGGCGCCGAGCCTGGTCGCCCGCCTCCTCGAGGCTCTCGACCCGGTTGCGGGCGACGACGTCCTCGTCGTCGGCGCGGGCGTGGGCTACACCGCGGCCGTCCTCGCGGAGGTCACCGATCCACGGCGCGTCTCGGGGATCGACCTCTCGCGGCAACTGGTGATGGACGCCCGCCGGAACCTCGCCGCAGCCGGATACGACGCGGTGCTCGTGGACCGCCGGGACGGTGCCGAGGGCCTCCCGGAGTACGCACCCTACGACCGGATCCTGGTCGAGGCGGCGGCGACGCAGCCGCCCGGGGCGCTCCTCCGCCAGCTCGCCCCCGGGGGCCGGCTCGTGATGCCCGAGGGAACGCACGAACAGGAACTCGTCGCGGTCGAGGGCGGCGAGGTCGTCGCTCGCCACGGCGCAGTGCGGTTCAGACCGTTACTCGTCGACGGCGAGCAACCCGGCGGGATCGAGCGCAACCGGACGGTAAGGGAGAACCGCGAGCGCGCCACCGAGCGGGCGGGCTTCCGGACCGGCCGGGAGCGCGACTGGATCGACTGGGACCGGGCGGAGCGGTGACCCCCGGGCCACGTCGTCGTCACGCGTAGGCCTCGAACTCCTCGCCGAAGGCGAGAAAGTACAGCGTCCCGAGGATGCCGATCGCGGAGGCGATGGCGAACGCGAGCCCCGGGTCGACCGAGTAGATCCACCCGCCGATCGCGGCGCTGGGGATCCGGAACACGTCCCGGACCAGGTAGTACGACCCCGTGACCCGCCCGCCCGCGTCCACTTTCGCGGGTCCGACGATCAGCGCCTTGTGGGCGGGGAGTCCGGCGAACCGGAGTCCGGAAAAGGCAAACAGGAGAGCGACGACCGCTGCGTTCGCGGGCGCGTTGATCAGCAGGACCGGGAAGACGGCGTACACGGCAAAGCCCAGCGCCACGACCGGCTTCAGCCCGACCCGGCGGGCGAGTTTCGCCGTCGGGACCATCGTGAGGAGGGCGATCAGCATCTCGACGGCCAGCAGGAGACCGAAGAAGGCGGCCGGCCCCAGCGAGACCCCCCCGACCGGGATTCCGAGGACGTCGACCGCCGGAACCGACAACCCCACCGCGAGAAACTCCGTGACGACGATCACGAAGAAGACGTACACCATGCCGTTCGCGAACCGGACGAGCGTGTCGGCGACGAGGAGGGGGCGCAACGGTGATGGCATCGCACGGAGGTCGGCGACCACCTGCCCGACCCCCTCGAACGAATCCCCGATCGTGTCCTCGGTGGCGTCGTACAGCCGGTGTTGGGCGACGGTCGCGACTCCAGCGAGCAGCGCCCCCAGCGCGAGAACGATCTCGAAGCCGGGTTTGAAGCTCGCGGTCGCCGCAAGGATCGCCGCCGCGAGCAGCGGCCCCACGAGAAACCCGACGCGGCGAAACGTCTCCGTGCTCGCGAAGCCGGTCGCGAGTTCCTCGGGCTCGGTCGCCTGCTTGACGACCGCGAACGTCGCGCCCAGCCCGAAGGACTTCCACGCCTGCGTCAGAAACAGCCCGAGGAACACGCCGATCGGGAGAAGGACGGGCTCGACGTGGATCGGGCCGCCCCCGACCAGGGGGACAGCGCCGGTTCGGATGGTGAACCCCCCGACAGTGACGACGCCGAACGCCTCCGCGAACAGCCAGACGACGAAGCCGGCGGTCGAGGCCGCCCCGAAGAGCGTGAGCGCGGTGCGGGAACCGATGCGATCGGAGAGCGCGCCGCCCGGGTAGGGGTAGACCGCGCCGATGAGGTTGCCCAGCGAGCCATAGAGGCCGATCGCGCCCGCCCCGGCGCCGAGCACGCGCATGTACTCGGGGACGTACCGTCCCGTCATCTGAAAGGATAGGCTGAACGCGAACATCGCGACCGAGAGGACGAACACGTCGCGCTCGAGCGCGAAGAACTGCCTGACGGCGTCGAACGCGCCGGGGGACTTCTCGGCCATGACGGTGGCGGAAGTAGGATCACCGACCTTAATTCCCTTTCTATATATACGGATATTGATATGCCCTCGCGGCTAGATCCGAGACACGTTCGTGCGCTCCGTCTCGAACGCCGCTTTGCCGGAGGTGGATCCCGCGTCGGG
>CAYSJP010000001.1:37791-47217 GCA_964431395.1 uncultured Halobacteriales archaeon | reverse complement strand
TCGCTCGCCCGCAGCGATCGGTCGGGGCCGCCCGGTCGGTAGCGTCCGGAAGGCTCCGAACCGGGAGTGCAGCCGGAACCACCGCGACGTCAAGAAGATTAATACGTCCCTACTGCTGATATCCCCGAAAGTGGCCTGCCGGAATCACTCCCGGAGGGCGGGTGTCCGCGCCGTGCACCCGCCGACCGAGGCGACCCCGCGGAACGACGGAGGTCGGATCGAATGAGCCCGGAGGCCGTCGGCCGGGTTCTGACCGCCGTCGCGGCCGTGTTCGCGGTGCTGCTCGCGTTCTCGGTGATGGCTGCGCCCGCCGGTGCGTACGCACCCCCGATGGAGGATCCCTCGATGACTCCCGGAACGGAGGTCGTCGCGGGCGCCGGCGATGGGAACGCGTCCGCTCACTCGAACGCGCCTGCCGTCTCGGCGAACGTCCGCGAACTCGTTTCGGCGGCGCGGGCGGGGCAGGCCGACTCGCGGTTCGTCTCGCGAACCGGCGACGGGATCCGGGTGGACGTCACCGTCGAGGCCGAACCCGGCCGGGCGGGCGACGTCGCGGAGCTGGTCGCCCGGCACGGCTCCGTCGCGAGCGCCTTCGCCGGATCGATCGACGCCTCGCTCCCGCCCGATGCGGTCGGTGAGGTCGCCGACACACCCGGGGTGCGTGCGGTTCGTCGACCCGATCCGGTCGTCGGCGCCACTCGGGGGTCCGAGGTGAGCGAGGGGCTCGGGAACGTCAACGTCTCAGGGGAACTGTACGAGTCCGGCGTGAACGGCTCCAACGTCACGGTCGCCGTCATCGACACCGGGTTCGACGCCGCCAACGGCGAGATCGACCACCACGTGGCGGGGTTCAGGGACTTCGAGGGCGACGGCATGGACAACGAGTCCGGCCTCCACGGGACCGCGGTCGCGGAAATCGTCGTCGACGCCGCGCCGAACGCCTCGCTCCTGCTGTACGAGGTCGAGACGAGCACACAGATGGGCGCGGCGATCGAACACGTCACCCGAAACACCAGCGCGGACGTGGCATCGATGTCGCTGGGGCTGCTCACGGGGCCGTTCGACGGCACCTCGGCGATCGACGCGGCGATCGACGATTCGGTCGATAACGGCACCGCCTGGTTCGTCGCCGCGGGTAACTACGCCGACGGCCAGCACTACAACCAGACCTGGGTGGACGAGGACGGCGACGACTGGATGGACGTTCCGGGGTCGGGGAGTTCGATCGACGTGAGCGCCGACGCCGGATTCGAGGTGTACGTGAGCTGGGGCGGGGAGAACGTGGCGGGGGAAGACTACGACGTGTACCTGAACGAGTCCGGCAGTGCCGTCGACGGTTCGACGAACGGACAGGACGGCGACGACCGGGCGGTCGAGGTCGTCGGTGCCGACACCGCCGGCGAGTACACGCTCCGGATCAGGAACCGCGACGCCGACGGGACCGCCGACTTCGACGTGTTCGTCAACGGCCAGGCTTCCCTCGCTCCGAGCACGAGCGCCCGGAGCGTGGCCCGCCCCGCGACCGGGGAGTCGGCGGTCGCGGTCGGCGCGGTCTACTACGGGGACGACGACCTCCGGAGGTTCTCCTCGCGTGGGCCGACCGTCGACGGGCGCACGAAGCCCGAGCTCGTCGGACCGGACGGCGTCTCGACGATCACCTACCCCACGTTTTCCGGAACCTCGGCTGGGACGCCCCACGCGGCCGGCGTCGCGGCGCTGGTGCTCGACGGCGTGGACAAGTCGATCGGGCCCACGGAACTGCGGGCGAGCCTCGTGGACAGCGCGACGCCGCTCGCCGCCGGCGTTCCCGACAACCGGACCGGATACGGCCTGGTGAACGCGACCGGCGCCTTCGAGGCCGCCGGGGGAAACCTGGGTAACGGGGGATCGCTCGGACTGACCGGCGGGTCGGTCACGCCCGACGCGGTCGAAGCGTCGACGACCGTGACACACGACGCCGGCGCCGGCTTCGGGAACGCGAGCGCCGACGGCGAGGTCGACGAGTTCGACGTCGTGTTTCCCGACGCCGTCGGGGGATCGGACCTGACGATCGACCGTGCGACCGTGACGGACCTGGCCGACGGATCCGACGTCCAGGTCGAGAGCCTGTCGACGGTCGACGGTCCCGACGGCGACGGGATCCTGGACACGGTCCGGGTGGCCGCCTCGCCGACGGGTGGCGGGACGGTCGACGTGGCGGTGAACGTCACCGTCGACGTTACCTGGCCCGCCGTCGACGCCGACACGGACTACTCCGTCGCGGCTGCGGGACGGGACAGCGCCACCGGGAGCGTCCCGCTCACCGGGGTCACGAGCGTGACCGTCACCGACGTCAACGAGCCCCCGACGGCAGATCTCGCGGTCGCGCCGGAGCCGCCGACCGCCGGGGAGACGGCGACGCTGGACGCGAGCGGGAGCTCCGATCCCGACGGCAGCATCGCCAGCTACGAGTGGACCGTCGACGGCGACCCCGTCGGGACGGTCGAGACTCTCTCGTACGCCTTCGACCCCGCCGGCGAGCACGAGGTCGGCCTCACGGTGCGGGACGACGAGGGGGCGACCGATACGGCCACCGAGACGGTGACGGTCAACGCGCCGCCGGCGGCCGCGTTCTCGGTCGATCCCGCCGTGCCCACGGCGGGAGAGACACTGGCGGCCGACGCCTCCGGGAGCGCCGACCCCGACGGCAGCGTCGCCAGCTACGAGTGGACCGTCGACGGCGATCCCGTCGGGTCGGGCGAGACCCTCTCCGCCACCTTCGATTCCGCCGGCGAGCGCCGGGTGGGTCTCGCGGTGACGGACGACGACGGCGCGAAGGCGACCACGTCCGAGACGGTGACGATCAACGCACCCCCGACGGCAACGATCACGGCCGCCCAGGAGATGCCGGTCGTGGGGCGGGCGACGGCGTTCGACGGATCCGGGAGCAACGACGGCGACGGGAGCATCGCCAGCTACGAGTGGCGCGTCGACGGCGAGGTCGTCGGGACGGCCGAGACACTCTCGTACGCCTTCGACGCGGCGGGTGACCACCAGGTGCGTCTCCGGGTGACCGACGACGACGGCGGGACCGACGCGGCCACCGAGACGGTGACGGCCAACGCGCTCCCGACGGCCGCGTTCTCGGTCGATCCCGCCGTGCCGACGGCCGGTGAGACGACGACGCTGGACGCCACCGGGAGCGCCGACAGCGACGGGAGCATCGCCAGCTACGAGTGGCGCGTCGACGGCGAGGTCGTCGGGACGGGTGAAACGCTCTCGCACACGTTCGGTACCGCCGGGGCTCACGAGGTCGTCCTGCGGGTCGCCGACACCGGGAGAGCGACCGACACCGAAACCACGACCGTCACGGTCAACTCGGTGCCGACGGCCGCGTTCTCGGTCGATCCCGCCGTGCCTACGGCGGGGGAGACGGTGTCGGTCGACGCCTCCGGGAGCGCCGATCCCGACGGCAGCATCGCCAGTTACGAGTGGACCGTCGACGGGCGGTCGATCGGCAACGGACCGTCGGTGGAGTTCGGGTTCGAGAGCCCGGGGGAACGGGAGGTGCGCCTGACGGTCACCGACGACGACGGGGCAGCGGCGACCACCTCCGAGACGGTGACGGTCAACGCCCCGCCGGTCGCAGTCGTCGGCGTGAGCACCGCGACGCCGGACGCGAACGAGACGGTCACCCTCGACGCCTCCGCCAGCGAGGACGCCGACGGCGACGTCGAGACGTACGAGTGGGACCTCGACGACGACGGGACGTACGACGACGCGACCGGCGTCGAGGCGGAGGCCGCGTTCGACGCGGCGGGCCCGGCGGTCGTGGGTCTCCGGGTCTCCGACGACGACGGCGCGACGAACACGACGGCGGTGACCCTCACGGTCCTCGCGCCGCCGACACCGAGCCCCACCGCGACGGACGAGCCGCCCACTGCGACCCGCGAACCGTCTACCGTCACGGGCGAATCATCCACCGCGACGGACGAACCGCCCACCGGGACGACCGGTTCCGCCGCGGGGACCGGGACGACCGGGGCACAGGCCGAAGCGCCGGGATTCGGGCCGGCGGTTGCGCTCCTCGCGATCATCGCGCTCGCCCTGGTGCTGTTCGCCCGCCGGCGCGGCTGACGGGGACCGGGCTGTCGGACGCGAGTTCGGAGGGAGCGATCCGACGTGCCGTGTCACTCCAGGTGTTCGAGCGGACTGAGCCGGGCGATCAGGTAGCCGGCGACGGTCGCCCCCGCGACGCCCATGACGACGGCGACCACCAGGCCGACGCCGAGAAAGGTCGGTCGCATCGCGATCAGCTCCCTGATTCCCGTGAGCCGCATCACCACGTCGTTCACGACGAACGCGGCGACGGGCGTTCCGGCCAGCCCGATCACCCCGCCGAGCAGCCCGATCATCACCCCCTCCGTGCCCACGGTACCGACGAGCGCGCGGGTCGACACGCCCGCCGCTTTCAGCGCGGCGAGTTCCGAGCGCTGGCCGTACACGAGCAGTGCCGAGACGTTGATGACGAGCGCCAGCCCGACGACGACCGACAGGATCACGATCGCGGCCGTGCCGACGATCACCGGCGTCTGGTTCTCCAGAATACGCGTTAGCTGTTCGTCGTTGGTCCGGACGGAGCGCCCGGGAAACTCGCGTTCGATGTCAGTGGCGGTCTCACCCGGCTGGACACCGTCCTCGAGCGTGATCGTGATCAGCGACGCCGCGTCCGATCCCGACGTCCCGGTGAGGGTCTGCAACTCGCTCAGGTGGAGGATCACCGTCGGCGCGCCGACGAACGAGGAGATTCCCGAGGAGACGCCGACGACGCGGAGTTCGGTCTCCCGGGCGTTCCCGATCGTCCCGCCCACGTGGAGGGTGTCACCGACGGAGACCTCGAGCAGGTCGGCGGCGGTCTCGTCGACGATCACCGCGTTGGTCTTCCGGCCGTCGTAGCTCCCGTTCGCGTAGTGGACGTCGCTGCCGTTGAACCCCTGGCCGCGCTTCAACGGGATCGGCGCGCTGGTGCCGGTCACGCCCATCCCGACGAGGGGGGTGAACGCGTCCTCGTCGGGTGGCTCGCTCCCCCCCGTGTCGCCGGAGGCGTACACCGACTGGAAGGAGACGGCCTGTGCACTCCTGACGTCGGACCGGGACTCGACGCTGGCTGCGACCTCGTGGGCGTCGACCAGCCCGTTCTCGACGCCGCCGACGGCGGTCGGCGCGAATCCGACCTCAGCGCTCATCCACAGGTCGCGGTTGAGGCCGTCGAGGGCGTTCTGTCCCCGGTCGGTGACGCCGCCGCCGATGCCGACCGTGAGCGTGATGAGGAGGACCGCGACGCCGATGCCGACGACCGCGAGCACGACCCGACGGCGGTGGTGCCACAACTGCGCGGCCGCGAGGGATGCGATCGCTCGAAGCTGCGTACCGCGGATCTTCATCGGGGTGTACGCGGACACAGAATGCCGATCCGTTTGGCTCTGTCGCACTCCCGGGCGTGCCGGCGAGGGGCGTTCGCCCGTCCGCGCCGGGGCGCGGGAGACCTACCCGACCTCCCGCGAGCACCGATACCTCCTTTTGCCGTCGGCTCGCAGACGCGGGTATGCGATCAGAACCCGAGATCCGGGCCCGTCTCGAGGCCCTCGAGGAGGAGTACGACGCCCACGACCCCCCGTCGTCGGCGACCGAGGAGGAACTCGAGATCGCCCTGTTGCGCGCGATCGAGGAACTGGAGTGGGTGCTCGAGGAACGCGAGTCCGACGAC
This sequence comes from uncultured Halobacteriales archaeon, assembly GCA_964431395.1. Classification (GTDB taxonomy): domain Archaea; phylum Halobacteriota; class Halobacteria; order Halobacteriales; family Hikarchaeaceae; genus CAYSJP01. Next base: position 41,471 of record CAYSJP010000001.1, on the reverse strand, counting down.
CGAGTCGCGTGAGAAACGCGAGTCCGACGACCCAGGGGCCGGTTCGCTCATAATGACCGTCGTAGGCAATCACCGCATCGACCCGTTCCCGCCCGCCTGGTCGGGTGAGGGCTCCTCCAGCACGTCGAACTGCAGGCCGCTGTTGCCCTCGCCGCGGCCGGTGGCGGCCCGGCGCCCGCTCCAGAGGTGGACGTCGCCGCCGCTCCACCGGGCGTACTGGTAGCCGCGCGTGACCTCGAGACCCGCCCGCGTCAACTCCTCGTCGTGCAACAGCGGGTCCTCGCCCAGCACCCGGCCCGCGGGGCGGTGGCTCTCGACGTCCGCGTCCAGCAGGCGCGCGAGGTCGAACCGGAGGTCACCGATCGCGAACTCACCGGGGGAACGCTCGCCGGCCGGCACCATCCGCATCGGGAACCAGTGCTCGTGGACGTCGGTCACGAGGCGGTAGTCCGGAAGCGAGGGGTTGGCGGGCTCCCCGATGAACGCCCGCAGGACGAGGTCGTCCTCGGCATCGGTCACGGTGACCTCCTCGGCGTCCTGCCACACCGGCTGGCTCGTACGACCCCAGTAGAGCTCGCCCGTGACGACGTCGGCGCCCGGGCCGGAGTGTATCGTGAGGTGTTCGTCGGGACCGACCACGGTGCCCCCGGGAATCGCGTAACTGTCGCCCAGTCCGTTGGCGACCGTCCAGCCCCCGACGTCGAGCGGTCGCTCGCCGGGGTTCGTCAGCCGGAGGCGCTCCTGGGCGGGGTCGGCGGCTCCGCGGACCGTGTCCACCGCGAGCGTCGGCCGGACGAACTCCCCCCACTCCAGGGGGTCGCCGATGGCGTCCTCGGTCACGAGTTCGATCCCGAAGGCCATGTTCGCGAGCTCGTCGCGGGCGAAGACGACTCGCTCGACGGGGTCGCTCTCGTGGTGGGCGCCGAGCGACGGCGGCAACAGCATGCCGGGTTCGTCGTGGTTCGGCAGCCCGGCGTGCATGAACATGTTCCACCCGCCGCTGTCGGCGAGCGCGCCCGCCGTGGGGCCTTCGGCAGTCTCGTCGGCGACGTCCGTGGAGTCCGCGCTGGTGACGTCCTCGGTGTCGACGGCGGGCCCGACGCTGGTGACCTGGCCGAACGTGTCGGTTACGAGGAACTCCGTGATCCGTGTCAGCGAGCCGACCGGCACCTCGACCGGGATCGAGAACCAGTCGTTGCCGTACAGCGTTGCGTGCTCGGTCAACAGTAGCTTTCCGAGTTCGCCGGGGCCGACGGTCATGTTACCGATGTTGACGCTGCCGTCCTCGAGTTCCCACCACCGCGTCGAGGGCATCCCCGGAAAGGAGACCCTGGTCGGCACGGCCGCCAGGTCCGGCTCGGATCCTCCGAGATCCGCCGAGAGCTCCGGGGGCACCTCGCCGGCCGCCCCGGTTCCGGGCAGGTCGACGTCGAAGGCGTCCCCCGTGACTGCCGGGCCATCGAGGTCGTCGGTCAGCGACGCGTCCGTATCCTGGACCGTCGAGAACGCCTCCCAGTCGAGCCGGCCGCCGTCGTACTCGTCGACGGCGAAGACGGTCTCGCCGTCGCCGCTGCCGGTCGCGACCCGGAACTCGTACTCCATGCGGTCGGCGTTCCAGGCCGTCTCGGCGTCGCCGTCGGGCTCGTCGTACAGGTCGGCGTACCAGTCGACGAACGCCTTCGCGGCGCGCCGGAAGGGGTCCGAACCGCTCCCGACGGCCGGCACGTCCACCGATCCCCAGCTCACCCCGTTCCAGTCCGCGGCGTCGCTCATCGTTGGCTCGACCGTCAGCTGGTCGTAGAGTGCCGAACCGTCCAGCGACCGCCCTTCGACGACGGTCATGTACCGGTCGCCCTCGCTGTCGACCTCGCGGTCGGGCGGTCCGATCAGGAGGTCCGGAAAGTCGGCGGCCCGCGGCGCGCGACCGTCGACCTCGAAGCCCTCCTCGTCGAGCAGGGAGAGAAAGTACCGCCCCGCCTCGACGGCAGTCTCGCGGTTCGGCCGGCGGTCGTCGTCGGTCAGCACGGGCTCCTGCTCGACGAGCGTCTCCAGAGGCGGGTCGTCGCCGGGGTCGTAGGCCCGGACGGCGGTCCCGCCGTTCGAATCCGCCGCGCCGCCGGCACCCGAGCGGTCCAGGGCGGTCATCGGGTCGTGTTCGAACCACAGCTCGGCGGCGACGGGGGAACCGGCGTCCTCGCCGGTGAGCTCCCCGACCTGCCACTGCCGGCCGAGCAACCAGAGGGGGTCCGCCAGCTGGGCGCGCAACCCCTTCCGCATCGTCTCGTTCCGTGGATCCGGCGAGAGCCGGTTCCAGCGAGTCCAGGAGCTCACTGGCCGTCACCCCAGAAATCCTCGATATCGGATGGATCCGGCGCGAGCCGGTCGTACTTCGCGATCAGGTCGACGTCCACCGACGGGGTGTCCGGATCGGCCGCGGTGTTCGTCGGGAACGTGAGCATCGGCAGCATGGCGCCGAAGTCGGTGAGATCCTGGAGATCGACCATCCGGAACTGCATCAGCGTGTGCGTGTCCGCGACGACGTCCTCGAGGGCCTCCCGCGACCAGCCGTCGTCCTCCGGCGGCAGCGCGACCAGCACCGACTGCGGGGCGGTGACGTCGGGGTCGTCGTAGTTCAGCGCGACCCCGGTGGTCTCGGTGTCGGTCGGGACGTTCTCGACGTGTTCGCCGACGAACAGCCCGGCGACCGGGCCGGCGTCGAAGGTGCCGTCGAAGCCGGCGCCGAACTGGGCCACCAGCGAGGTGCGCCCCGGCTCGGGCTCCTCCCCATCGAGGCCGACCCACAGTTCGCCACCGCGGTGGGGTAGCTGGCCGACCTGCAGGTCGCGGTGCCGTCGGCCCGACAGGGTCTCGGCGTAGGTCAGGCTCCGCCGGAACACGGCGGGTCGATCCCGGACCCGGGCGATCCGCTGGAGCCAGGTCTCGGCCGCCAGCGGGTCTCCGCCCTGGAGCTCGTCGCTGCGGCCGAACGTGGCGGTCAGTTCGCCCCCGTTCGCGGGGCGGAACGGCGGGAGCACGGTGAAGTCGTCGCCGAACAGCGCGTGGAGCCGCTGGCGCTGGTCGTCGACCCCGGGGTCCGCGCCCCCGGTCGGCGCCAGGTCGGCCGCCCGGTGGTACCGCTCCCGGACCGTCCCGAGGACGCCGCGGGCCTGCCCCAGCAGCGTCTCCAGGTCCTCGACGGTCCCGCCCCGCGGCGACTGTGGCGTGCTGCCGTAGATCCCGAAGTAGGACAGCCGGAGCATCCCCCGCCGCAGCGTCTCGAGGACGCCCCGACGGAAGGCGACGTCCACGGCGCCGGCCGCCCGTCCCGCGTTCACGTGCTTCATCTGGACGTCGATCGTGTCACGGAGCGTCGTCGCGCGGGCGGTGATGTCCGCGGCGTAGGCCGCCGTGGACTCGGCTTCCTCGGGCGGCAGCGCGCCGGAGTCGAGGGAGCCGAGGTACTCCGGGACGACGGCGAGCCGGAACACCTCGAGCAGCCACCGCATGTCCGTCAGCGGCGAGCCCTCGGGGGTCGCGCCGGGACCGTCGACCTGCGTCAAGCCGGCGGCGTCCAGATCGAGATCCTCGAGCGCTCCGGGCCCGAGTTGTGGACCGCGGATGTCCGGGAGTTCGCCCGGCCCGGGGAACCCGCCCGGCGGCGTAGATCCCGGTCCGTCGCC
>CAYSJP010000001.1:31366-37691 GCA_964431395.1 uncultured Halobacteriales archaeon | reverse complement strand
CCCGGTCCGTCGCCACCGCCGGGCCCACCGCCCCCGCCCGGTCCGTCGCCACCGCCGCCACCGCCCAGCGACGGTTCGTGGTAGAACGGGGGTTCGACGCCCGCACTCGCGATGACTGCCTCGAACGTGGCCGCCGCCGTCGCGATGGTCTCGCCGTAGCCCGACGTGTACAGCGCGCCGTCGAGAACGTCCGTCCGGCAGCACCGACGCAGGTCGGCGAGAAACGTCGACCGGTCACTCCCGGTGGGCGCGTGTTCGGGATGGTAGAGGAGCGCGTGGAGGTGGCGGGTGAACCCGGCGGGGTCCCCCAGCTCGCCCTGGATCGCGGAGTCGATCGCGAGCCGGGGCATGACGGACAGGAACACCTCGAGGTAGTCCACGAGCCGTTTGGCGTCGTCGACGCCCCGCGGGAACGCATCCGGGGCGAGCTCGCCGAACGCCGCGTTCAGTGACGGCGCGACCGCCATCTCCGGGCGGTCCCCGCCGGCGACGCCCTCCGGATCGCTGCGGAACGCCGCGAACCGCGCCAGCGAACGCTCGTCGGTGATGCGCTTGCGGTTCTCCCAGAACGTGAGCCCGTCCGCGCGGTCCGGACGACCGGTGACGTCGAACATCCCGTCGACGACCAGGCCCGAGATCGCTCGACCGACCGACACGACGGCGGCGTCGAGCGCCGTCAGATCCAGCGCCTCGACCGCCCCGTCGGCGGGGTCCCACGATTCGAGGTCCGTCCCCGCGGTCTCGAGCAGGGCGGCGACGGACTCCACGTCCGTACCCGCCGGCGTCGCGTCCGGCCCGCCGCCGGTGGCCCCGTGGAGTTCGGCCATCAGTTCACACTCCGTGCGAACCGCGTCCCAGTCGACCGTCTCCGTCACGGCGGTGTGGAGCGTGGCCGCCCCGCCGTCCCCGCCGTAGGGATCGACGGCGTCCGTGCGGTCGGTGAGCCACAGCAGCGGCCCGAGCACGTCGGTCCCGTCGACCGCTGCTGCCGGCGTGCCGCGGACGTGGCCGATCCGGTCGACGACGACGTCGCCGCCGGCCTCGACGGTGACGTCGAAGCAGGTCCAGGGGTCGAGGTCGCCGGCGTCGACCGTGACGCTCGCGCCACCCTCGACGTCCGTCTCGACGGTTTCGTCGGCCAGTGGCGCCGCGACGCCGTCCGCCGTGACCGTCACGGTCACCGAGGTGCCCGGATCGAGGTCGGTCCGGACCCGCAGCTCCTGGCCGGCCGCGGGGGCTATCGCGGGACCGTCCTCGGGCGGGAGCACCCGGCCGGACCGGGCTTTCAGCACCTCCCGCCCCCGGCGGAGAAAGACGGCGAAGCTCGCGCCCGGCGTGATCCCCCCGAGGTCGACCGTCGCCCCGACGTCGCCGTCGTCGTCGTGCGTATCGGGCGATCGTTCGAACCACTCGACGGGGGAGGTGCTGACGACCTGCAGGGTCACGTCCGAGGAGGGCTGGTCGGTGTCGAAGAACAGCTCCCGTCCGGGGCGGGGCAGGAGGCCGATCTCGCCGCTGCCGAGGTCCCCGTCGACCGGGCCCGCCGGGAGGTGGTCGTCGAGCTCGTCGAGTTCGTCGAGGAGCGCGTCCTGGTCCTCGGAGAGGGCGGCGGCGACCCGATCGGCGACTGCGGCGATGCCGTCGATCGGCACCTCGCGGTCGAACGCCGCGATCGCCTCCCGGAGCGCCCGGACGTCCTCGGTGATCCGGGTCGCGTCCTCGGGGGCGTCCTCCGGGAGGTCCAGGATCTCGACGCGGTTCTCGACGAGTTCGCCGGCGGCCGCGAGCCGGTCCTGGGCGACGTCCGCCCGGTCGGCGAGATCCCCGGCGGCACCCTCGTACCCCGGGTCCTCGACCTCCCCGGGGTGTCCGAGGTCCCCGGCGTCCAGCGGCCGTCCGTCCGAGACGAGCTGCTCGAGCTCGCGGACGGTCTCCAGAAACGCCCCGACCGGTACCGAGTCGTCCGGTGCCCCGGGCCCGGCTTCGGCGAAGTGCAACTCCACCACCGCCTCGTCGGGGACGGCCGGCTCGGAATCAGGCGGGTCCCGCAGCAGCCGGTAGTGCATTCGCTGTTCGAGCTGGGAGGCGCCGGCCTGCTGGTTGGTCTGGGAGAGGGAGACCGCATCGAGCGGCGCGAGCTCCAGTTCGTCGAGCGACACCGTGTCCTCGGCGCTGTGGACGACCTCGTCGGGTTCGGCGGGCCAGGCGCGGTAACACAGCACCTGGTCGCCGTCGACGACCGAGGACACCGACAGCGTGAAGCCGTCCGCGGAACGGCTCCCGACGCGCACCCGGTCGTGGCCGCCCACCGTCCCGTCGTCGGCGAGATCGGGAATCGCGACCGCGTGGCCCTGGCTCGTCTCGCCGGCCCCGACGACCGGCGCGCCGACGCCGGCTGCCGCCGGTCGGGTCGCGTGCGTGGCGGCGAACTGGCGCCCCGGCCCGACCGCGGCTCCGTGGGCGAAGCCGGCCGCCGGGACGCTCCCGTCGCTCCCGGTCGACCCGACGTCCGGGGCCGCCACGATCTCGATGGCGCCGGGCTCGAACCCGGTCGTGACGGTGATCTCCTCGCCCTCGCTCCGGGAGCCATCGAGAACGCCGACGGCGGGTGGCTCGACGCGCTCGGCCGTCTCCATCGCCAGGTAGACGACCGCGCGACTCGCGTCGCCCGCCCCGCCGGCGTGTGTGGAACCGTAGGTGAGGTCGATGCTCCCGCCGAGGCTGTCGACGGAGGCCGCGGTCGTCCCGGCGACCGTGCCGCCGCCCGCGAAGGGCAGGTGCAGCGCCTCGCCGGTGTGGACGCCGCCGACGGCGTCGCCGCTCGCCGGATCGAGGCTGCTACCCAGAACGTGCTGGTCGACCCCGCCGGCGTCGGTCGCGACGCCGTGGGAGAGCCCGATCCCGTCGCCGGTGGTGCGCTCGGTCCCGGCCCCGGTCGCGGCGGTGTTGCCCACGAGCACGGCGTGGTCGGCGTCGATCTCCAGGTCGACTGACTGGCTGCCCCCGCCCGAAGCGGTCTCGAAGGTGCCGACCTCGGCGGTCGCGGCGTTGCCCAGCGCGTACGCCCGGTAGGTGACCTCCGCGCCCGCCGTGGCGCCGTCGGGGAGGTCCACGGTCGAGCACGCGAGGCTGAACCCGTCGTCGGCGAACTGCACCTCTCCCGCAATCTCGCCGTGCTGGCCCTCGGCGTCGTGGTACTGCACGGTGACGCCGTCGTCGTCGACGACGCCGCTGCCGTCGCTGCCCGCCGGGTCGACGCCGACGCTCGTCGAGACCTGCTGGACCTCGCCGTCGGGCCGGCGGAGCGCGATCGCGTGGGTCCACCCGTGAGTGGCCGCCACGCCCTCCGTCCCGCCCCGACCGACCGCGTGGGGCACGGCGAGCACCACGAGATCGGGGGTGAACTCGAAACCGGTCGCGGCGACCCGCCCGGGCGCCGTCGGGAGCTCGATCGAGCCGATCTCGACGTCACGCTCGGCGGTCCACCGGAGCGTCGCCCCACAGGTCACCCGCGTGGGATGGGGGAGAAGCTCCCCCAGCCACGCGTCGAGATTGGGCTCCCCGTCGGTGCGAGGCTGGAGGTGGAGGTCGGCGTCGACGGAGTGTCCCGCTAGGCCGGAGCTGGCGTTCACGGTCGGGAGTCCATCCGGATCGACGACGTCCGAGCGGTGGTTCCACGGGCCCGGAGTGGTGGCGGCGTCCGGATCCCCGAACACGACGCCGAGCCGGTGGGTCACGCCGACGTCCTCGCGGGGGGTCTCTGCGACCTCGGGCTCGGCGATCGGCTTGCCCTTGATGAGGTCGTCGATGGTGCCGCCGGCGCGCTCGAAGTTCCCCTTTCCGAGCTGGTGGACGCTCTCGGAGAGCAACAGGTCGGTCACCGCGTCGACGATCGCCTCGAGCTCCTCGAACAGGCCGAGAAACTCCTCGCGCTCGTCGCCGGAGAGTGCGGACCCGAGGTCGGTGAGCGAGCCCGCCTCGTCGAGGTCGGCGGTGGTGCTGCCGCGGTCCTCGTACTCGATGCTGCCGAGGAAACTCGCCGTGTCCCGGTCCTGCCAGTCCGTCAGCAGCCGGTAGCCGTCGAGCACGTCGCTTTTCGCGCTCTCGCTCCCGATCCTCGGAGCGTCGCCCCCGTCCGCGTCGGGATCCTCGCCGGCGTCCTGCTCGTGGTCGAGCTGTCCCTCGATCGCGGGGTAGGCTTCCCGGAGCGAGAACTTGTACTTCACCAGATTGATCGTGTCGTCGTTGGCGTCGTTGTAGGCCTTCGTGCGCTCGCGGAGCCGGCGCTCGAACCGGTAGCCGAGCAGCGTGCCGAGCGCCTGCCCCTGGCGAACGCCCTGGAGCACCCATTTTCCGGCCCGGATCCGCCCCGGCGTGAGGTCGACGTCGAGCAGCTCCCGGAGTTCGGGGTCGTCGTCGTGGTTCTTCCGGCCGCTGCGGAGGATCGCGGCGGTGCGCGCGTGATCGGGGGAGGGACCGTGGATGTACTCGGCGTCCTCGCCGCCGGCGGCGGAGTCCGTCCCGGCCACCTGGTCGTCGAGGTCGTCGGAGTGGAGGTTCCGGACGAAGGCGTAGGCGCCGACGTAGGTCGCCGGCTCCCCCGGGCTCGCTGTCTCCCCAGTGTCGACGCCGCCGGTCGTGGTGTCGTCACCGCCGGAGGTGAACGATCCGAGTACACCCCCGCCGCCGGTGGCAGCGTGGGCCTGGGAGTTCTCCAGGTACCCGTACTCCGTCTTGCCCTGGAGCACCGGCTCGCTGGACCCCCCCAGCGCCGGGTCCTGGACGTCGTCGGCGGTGGTGTACTGCTCGCCGGCGGTCGATCCGTACACCGAACTCCCGCCGTTGCCGGAGTCGTCCATCTCCGGGGGGTCGGGCGTCTGGGTCCCCTCGCCGCGCTCGAAGTGGTCGCCGACGTACTCGAACTCGGCGCCGTCGTAGAGGTCGACCTCCTGTGACTCGCGGTGCTCGTAGAGTCGCCGGGTGGCGAGCGAGGTCCACCACGCGTCGAGGCGGTGGCTCGCGAGATCCATGGTCTCGGTCAGCAGCCGGCGGAGGTCGCTGGCGGACTGCGATTCCAGCGCGTTCAGGCTGCCCAGCACCTCCCGCAGCCGGGGATCCACCGCGGGCTCGTCGGCGCCGGGCCGGCAGGTGTCGTGGAGCAACTCGCCGAAGCTGTCGTAGTCGGGGTACCGCTGGGGGTGTTTGTCCAGCGCGTCCCACACCGTCTCGGTGCCCGAGTCGTGGGAGGATCGCTCGGGGATCGGTCCCGTCCCCTCCTCGCCGGCGCTGTAGCGCTTGCGCAACTCCTCCAGCAGCTCCGTCTCGCTCCACTTGACGCCGAGTCGCGTCCGCGCGCCGAGGTACGCCTGCAGCGTGGAGAACCTGGTCACCTGCTTGAACAGGGTGTGCTGGAAGCTGTCGCCGTCGGTGTCGCCGAGGTTCCGGATCTTTCTCCCGTGGGGCGTGTCCCAGCCCTCGCGGTGGACGTTGAGTCCGTCGGCGTCCATCGAGTTGGCGACGAGCGCGAACAGTCCCCACTCCTCCCAGTCGGGCTCCCGGAGGACCACGTCTACCTTGAGCTGGTCGTCGCTGAGTTCGTCGATGCCGTCGCCGTAGCCGAGCGTGGATTTGAGGCTCTCCCGGTCGACGTTGAGCCGGTTCAGCGGCGTCGGAATCCCCATATCGCGCAGGAAGTCGGGATCCCGCCGGTGGAGATACGGGAGGTAGTGGGGTGCGCGGTCGCTGGCGACGCTGGCGACCGGCCGGGGACCCCAGGGGGTGTGGAACCCACCCGCAACCTCGCCCATCGGGAACAGGTAGGCCAGCCGGGGATCCAGCACGTCCATGTCGTTCTCCTGCAGCATCGTGCGCAGGCGTCCCCGGTACTCCTGGGGTGTCATGCCGTACTGCCCGCCGACGGCGTAGGAGGGCACCTCGTCCGCCGAAAGCAGCGTCTCCCTGACGAAGTCGTCCGCGCTCGCCTCGCGGCCGAGGATGCGTTCGACGAGCTCCGGTCCGGCGTCCTCGTCGTCGACGGTGTCGACGCCGCCGACGGAGTCGCGCCAGGCGTCGGTGAACCGCTCCAGCCAGGTGCGCAACTCCCCGGGGAGACCCTCGTCGACCCGGAAGCTACGCTGGCGGAGATACGTGGCCGCGGTGCCGCCGTCGGGGCGCTCCAGTGCGGTCTCCCCGGTTTCGCCGGCCGGCGGCGTAACCGGGTCGAAACTCGATCCGTAGAGGTCGGCGTCGGTCTGTGCGGCGGTCTCGGGCACCGCCGCGGAGTAGCCCGCGGCGTCGACTTTGCCGGCCTGCGTGGCGTCCATCG
>CAYSJP010000001.1:18785-31266 GCA_964431395.1 uncultured Halobacteriales archaeon | reverse complement strand
CGTCCGTCACCCCGTCGCCGGAGCCAGTCGCCGTCTCGCCGCCGGCGACGTCGACGTCCTCGTCCACGATGGGTTGGTCGACCAGTTCGCCGTCGACGTCGACCGCTCCCCCGGCGGTCGAGACGCCGTCGTCGGTGTCGACCTGAACGTCGCCGGGAACGCTCACGACGCCACCGCCGCCGTCGTCGCCGCTCCGGAGCCGTTCGGCCGGGAGGATCCCGTAGGGCTGGCGGCCGATCCGGATCGGCGGGAACGGTCCGCCGGCCCGGACGTACCGGACGAAGTGGCGCCGCCAGGCGTCAAGGGACTTCAGCCGGTCGCCGAGTGCCGACATGGGGTCACTCGGCGTCGACACCTGGTCACCCCAGAGGCTCTCCTCGTCGGCGAGCTGGTTGTCCACGAGCACGTTCCGCAGGGTGTACCCGATCGTCCCCGGCCACAGCGCGGAGTTCATGTGCCGCGCGGCGGCCTGCGAGCGTGCGCCGGCACCCTCGACGTGGGCGAACACGTGATCGCGGTCGGGGTCGGCGATCCCCAGCGCACGCGAGAGGAGGTCCCCGTCGGAGAAGTCACCGAACCGCGTCAGCGCCGGCCCGCACTCGACGCCGACGGTCTCCTCGGGCCGCGGGTTGGCCCGGTAGCCGGCGTTCACGTCGTGGTTGTTCGTCGGCGTCCCGCGGCGCATGAGTTCGAGGCCGTCCGTGTAGTGGTGGGAGCCAAGCAGGTCACGCAGGGCGTCCGTGCTCTCCTCGCGGTCCATCGTCCCCTTCACGCCGACGACGAGCAGTTCCTCGAAGACGACCGAGTCCGGATCGACGCCGCCGAGGTCGTCCGCGGTGACGGTCAGACCCATGCCCACGTCGCGGGCGGCGGGCCAGTCGACCATCCACTCCATCCCCTCGGGGGCGTGTCCGGGCCGTTCCTCGGGCTCGTCCTCGCCGGGGATCCGCCCGGGGTCGGGACCCATCGGCAGCGGCTGCTGGATCGGCGGGCCCGTCACCCGGACGTCGGTCGGATCGGCGTCGGGCCGGTCGGCCGGCCGGTAGCGCCCGACCGCGAGCCAGCGATCGGGCAGCAGTCGTGCCCGCGGCTGGCGTGACCACGACCCCGGCCGGGCGTCGAGATCGGGGAAGGACAGCGCCGGCGGGTCGGCGCGGTCGTGCCACGGCGCGGTCCCGTCCGCCCAGCCGGCGAGCATCGCGGTGCCGGTGTCGGGCGCCAGCGCGTGGACGAGCCAGGCGGCCCGCTCGGTGCCGAAACGCTCGACCAGCTGGCCCCACGCCCGCTCCTTGATCTCGGCGTGGCGGTCGGCGTCGTCGGTCGAGTACCGATCGACCCAGTCCGTGGCCAGCGGGGTGACGACGTCCCGGAGGTCCTCGGGAAGCTTGTCGTCGTCGTAGTCGACCGTCGGCTCTCCCCCGGCAGTCGTGCTCGGGTGACAGGCGAACCACAGCTGGGCCCAGAAGTTCCGGCCCCAGCGCTCCTCCTCGGCCGTGAGTTCGGGCTCGTGGCTGTCCACGTGGACCTGGTCCGGGTACACCCGGATCCGCAGCTCCGGCTGGCCGGGCTCGGTGCGGTTGAAATCGCCGCCGGGCTGGTCGGCGGTCCCCTCCTCATCCGCCGTGTCGTCCGGTTGATCGGCCGTTTCGCCGGTTTCTCCCCCGTTCGGTCCGACGAAGCGCGTCTCCAGCCGGACGGGAAGCAGGGCGATCGGCTCTGCCTCGAGCACGGAGAGTTCGTCGGACACCTCCTCGAAGAAGGCTCCGAGCGCACCCGCGGCGCCCGGCGTGTTCGCGCCCTCGCCGCCGGGGCTGGTCTGTCTCGACGCGGTTCCGCCCGGGTCGACGCCGGCACCGTTGAGCGAGCGCAACTCCCGGTCCCGGTAGGCCCTCGCCGCGTCGGCGATCCGTTCGAACAGCGCGACGAGCGACGCGAGCACCGGACCGTCGCCGGATTCGATCAGGGTCTCGACGTCGTCGACGATCGGTCCGGCGTCGATGGCGCCGCCGACGTACTCCTCGAGGTCGGACGCCAGCGCGGAGGAGTCCGGCGTCGAGGGGTCGTGGCCGCCGCCCAGCGCGGATCCGCCGTCGAGGAGGTCCTCGGTGAGGTACGACAGCGCGGTCGGCCGGTCGACGTCCGGCTCCGCCCAGCCACGGTCACCGGCGACGCCCGGGTCGTCGGTCCCCCGGAGGTAGCGTTCGAACGCCGTCACGGCGCTGACCGCACCCGGGTCGTCGACGCCCCGCCCGGCCCGGTCGGCGCGGGTCTCCAGCCGAGTGAGGACGGCCGACGCGCGGCTGACCTCGCGTTCGGCCAGTTCGTACTCCGCTCTGTGGTCCGCGACGTCGTCGCGGCGGTCCCCGGCGGCCATCAGTCCTCACCCCCGGTGATCACGAGGTCGCTCCGGGTGTCCGCGGCGAGTTCCCCGGTGACGGTGACCCCGCCATCGCCGCCGCCGTCGTCATCGGAGACGTCCGGCAGCATGTCGTCGGCGTGGATGCAGATCCGGACCGGGAGTTGCCACGTGATCGAGGCCATGTGCGCGGAGTTCAGCCCCCAGGTCGCGGCCTGGTCGGCCTCGAAGGCCTCCGCGTCCGGGTTCCACCGCTCGCCGGCCTCGACCGCCCACGCGGGATCGCTCCCGCCGCCGGGGTTGTCCTGACCGACGTGAACGTGGGTCTTGGCGTCCAGCGATCCCTCGTCGTCGACGAGGTGGCCCCAGGAGAGGCCCTGCCAGCCGTGCTCGGCGTCGTCGGTGGTGGTCCCGGTCGTCCGGTTGCCCCCTGGCCCGTGCGTTATCCCGTAGGGCACGTCGCCGTAGTCCCCGTCGGAGGCGACGTCGAGGCCGAACCGGGTCTCGCCGACCGGCTCCTCGAGGACGAAAAACCAGCCGTACTCCTCCTCGGCGTCGGCCTCCCCGGCCTCGTCCGAGAGGTCCTCGGTCTCCTCCAGGGTGTCGCCCTCGGCGGCCTCGGTGGTCAGCTCGAAGCCGAGGAACGTGATCCCGGGATCCAGCTTGCCACGGAAGATCGGTCGCTTGGGCTTCCACTGCTCTAGCTGGCCCTGGTCGTAGTCCGGGAGGGTGTCCCGTTCTCCGTTCTTGCGCTCCTCGATTGCCTGCTGGCGCTTGCGCTCGAGCAGCGGCATCCGGTCCCAGTCGCGGTCGTCGTTGGAGTCGGTCCGGTCCTCCCGGACCGCCTTGACCGCGTAGATCCGGGTGTTGGGATAGGCCTCCAGCAGCTCGCCCCGCACGAGAAGGACGACCCGGTCGTCCGAGACCTCGGGGCCGCGGTTCCCGCCGAGGTCGTTCGTCCGCCACCGGTGGAGTTTCCGGATGTCCGTGCGATCCGGCTGGTCGATGTACTCCCAGAACTGCCGGAAGTAGGTCGCTCGACGGTCCGTCGGGTACTTCCGCCAGAGCAGTTCGCGGCCCATCTCGTGGTTGCAGCCACACAGGAACGACTCGATGAACTCCGAGTTCGTCTCGACCGCCCCCACGGAGTTCTTCGGCACGCCGTCGGCGCCGGGCAGCAGGTACGTCTGGTCGACCCGCTTGAGCCACCTGTACATCGGCTGCTCGAACTCCGGGGCGGCGAGAATGGGCGCGAGCTCGACGTCACGCTCCAGCAGCTCCGGGGAGAGCCGCCAGGCGGCGGCCTGTTTCGTCCAGCCGCTCGCGTCGAGCACCCCCGGCACCGTCGTCTCCGGGCCCTCCGTCAGCACCACGTCGAGTTCCGCGTTCGCGACCTCGAGCTCCCGGCTGGCGTCGACGGTCGCCGCGGCGTCGGTCGCCCCCGGCCCCATCATCGCCGAATCGATGGCTCCCGGCCCCATCATCGTCCGGTCCGTCTCCATCGACATGGTCCGCATGGAGGCCATCTCGGAGCTCTCGCCGCCCGGTCGGGCGCCCGGCGGAATCCCGCTGTCGACGCTGCGCTCGACGGCGTCGACGCTCTTCTCGATGCCCGTCAGCGCCTCGCGGGCCGCCGCCAGGCGGTCCCGCAGGACGGCCGGGTCGAAGGACTCACCCTCCACCTCGGCCCGGGCCTCCTCGACCGCTTCGACCAGGGCGTCCTGTTCGGTGCGGAACCGTTCGAGCACCGCCTCCCGGTGTGCGTTGCCGAAGTCGGGCGCGAGCGGTTCGGGATCGGTCGCGACGAGCTTGCCCAGCTGGCGCGCCAGCGCGTCGTAGGTGTTCCGCCCGATCGCACGACACCGGTCGCCGGCGGTCGGACGGTCGGTCAGGCTCGCGACGACCTCTCCGGCGGCGCCGCGCTCGCCGCGGTCCACCGCATCCAGGTGGTCCTGGAGTTCGTCGAGCCGACCGCGTGCGGCGTCGCAGTGGTCGCGGACGCTCTCGACGGCCAGCAGGGCCCGGGGGACGGTCTGCAGCGCGCCGTCCAGGCGGCTCGCCGCCTCCTCGAGGCTCAACACGGTGCCCGCGTCGTCCACCCGCCAGTCGGTTCCGGGAGGATCACCGGCCGGCGGGACGATGCCCGTTTCGTCCTCCTCCGGTGGGGGCTCGGCCTCGGCCACGTCCGCGGTTCGCTCGCTCACGCCGGCGAACCGGCTCCCGAGGGCCTGCTCGCTCCCGAACCCGTGTTGCTGGGTGCGACGCTCCCTGGCGATATCGGCCCCGGCCGACGCCGCCTCGGAACCCATCTCGACGCCCTTCGCGAGTTTGCCGCCCTGGCGGGTCAGGGTGCGGAACGACGAGGAGTTCACCTCGGACATGCGGGCGATCTGTGTCGCGGTCTCGGCCATCGCGAGAGGCCCGGCGCCGTCGGACAGGAGTCCGTCCTCCCCGGACTCCGTCTTCCCGTCGCCCTTCGCGAGCGTTTCCTGCTGGGCCCCGGCGGCGCCCCCGAGGTTGGAGGTCAGCCGCGGGTCCGTGGCGATGCCGGTCCGGCCCACGTTCCCGGAGACGAGGTTCCCGCCCTCCAGCCGCCCGCCGGAGTCGGTCCCGACGGTGGTCACGTCCCCGCCGGGCATCGTCGTGACGCCGTCGCCACCCGCCGTGTCACCACCTCCCACGGCCGTCCCGACGTCCACGCCCGACCCCTGCCCGAACCCGGCGCCCGTGCCGACGTCGCCACCGGGGCCGGTGTCCGTGCCGAACCCGCCGCCGAGCCCGTCGTCGACGGATCCGCCGGGCTGGGCCCCCGCCGCCGGCGCCCTGGCCTCGACGTCGAGGCGGGCTTCGGCCTGCCCGGGCGTCGTGGTTTCGCCCCCCGGCGTCAGGTCGCCGGTCGCTATCCCCCGGCGGCTCATCTCCCCCACCGCCGGACCGGCGCTGGGTAGCGTCGCGCCGGTCATCACGTTCTCGACGACGTGCTCGCCGGTGAGCGCACCCGCGCGGTGCAGGTCCTCCAGCTGCTGGACCGCCCGATCGAGTCGGGCGGGATCGACGATCCGCTGGGAGAACCGCGCCGTGTCGACGCCTTCCATCCGCTCGCGGAGCTGCGCCCCGACCACGTCACCCGCCTGTGAGCTGCCGACCTGCTCGTTGGCGCGCTCCAGGTCGCCGAACATCTTCCACGCCGCCTCCATGAGCCGCTCCTGGTTCTCCTGGATCACCTCGGTGCCGTAGCTCGCCGGCAGCCGATACTGCGGATCGCAGTTGAGGTCGTGGATCCAGCTGCCGTAGTACTTCGCCAGCCCGGTCGTCCCGTCGGTTTCGGGGAGTCCCGGCGGCTCGGGAACGCCGGTCGTATCGAGATCCCAGTTGGCGTCCTCCGGGAGGTACCACTGGCCGTAGATCGGGGGGCCGACCACCTCGTCGGGCCCGCCGTTCCCGCCCTCGCCGTCACTGTCGCCCATCCCCGCCGCGCTCCTGGGGTCGTTCAGCAGCTTCCGGAGTTCCTCGCGTTTTGCAGTGTCAGTGCCGTCGGGGGCGCGGCCGGGGTAGTCCGCGGTGTCGAGCCCGGGCGACTGGAGCGCGCCGCCGACCCTCCGGGTCATTCCGCCGGGATCTTTCAGCGCCGGCCGTCCCGGATCGCTCACGTCGATCTCGCGGACGCCGACCTCGTGGCGGTCGAGCCGGGTCGGCTCCAGCTTCCGGGCCAGCGACTCGAAGTCCCCCTCCGCGCCCGTCGTGAACGACCACTGATGGTAGATCGGGAGCGTGACCGTCCCGTCGGCGGTGTGGTCCCACGCGGCGTCGATGGGGGGGTCGCTGTCGCCGCTGGTGTCGCCAAAGGGATCCTGCCCGAGGCCCGCACGCCTGCCAGCCTCGAACGTGGGGACGACGGCGGCGACGTAGCGGGTGTTGGCATCGAGGTTCCGCGGGCACAGCAGCCGCGAGACGACCTGGTCGTTGGGCTCGGTCATCGCCCGCCCGAGTTCCGAGTCCGAGAGCTGCCCGACGACCTGGACGTGGGCCCACGCCCAGACCTCCTCGATCGGCGGGAGCTCGCTCCGGGGGGTCGTGAGCGCGGAGAGAGGCTTCGTGCCGTCGGCCTCGACGGAGACGTCGTCGTTCGAGCGGTCGACCACGACCAGCGCCATCCACGGCCGGAGTTTCCCACCCTCGCTCTCGTCGGCTCGCTCCGGGCTGAACAGCCAGGGCAGGTCGGCGCGGTCGAACTCGACCAGTGGGAAGTAGTTCGGCGCGAACGAGGAGCTGTTCGGCTCGGGCTCGACGCGAACGACCTGCCCCTCGTTGATCCCGGTGACGTCACCGGGACCGTACATCCGGAGGTCGACTGAAGGCTGGTCGGACGCGGACTCCCAGTCGCCACCGTCGGCGGGAACCCCCTGGACGTCGAGGCTGACGCCCATGCTCGTGCGACCCGTGTGGGGGCGGTCGGCGAACGATCTCGTCGGTCGGTACCCCTCCCGAACGCTGGGCAGAAACTCGTAGCGCGTGTCGAGCGCTGGGGTGTCGTTGGATCCGTTAGTCATTGGTCGTCCTCCGTGTCGGACGCCGCGGTCGTCGAGAGCGTGGTGACGCCGGCGCCCTCCGTCAGGAGCGTCGCCTCCTCGCCGCCGTCGGCCGTCGCCACGGCGTCGGCCGGATCGATCTCAATCGCCGCGTCCGCGATGCGGTCGCTCCGGTCGCCGCGACTGCCGATCACGACGCCGCCGGGGGCACCGTACACCGTGGGTCGACCCCCGACGAAGTCCTCGCGGGCCCCGGCCTCGGCGGCCGCAGTCTGGCCGACGAGGCGGGGGATCTCCGAGAGCGGCGTCCCGACGCGGGCCGCATCCATCCGCAGGTCGGCGAAACGCCCGAGGTTGGTCAGGGGCTCGCCGTGGTTCTGGCGCTCCTCGTCGACGACGGCCGTCTCGTACTCGAGGGTGGCCGTCCGGCGCAACTCGGCGGCCCGGTCGTCGCTCACGTCGTCCTCGCTGCCCGGGTAGTACACGAGCGAGCCGCCGGCGCGGGTTCCGGCGGCGAGCGTCACGAACGGCTCCGCGTTCATCTTCTCGCTGTCCGACATCTTCCGGAACTTGGCCGGCGCGAACTTCTCCCGGGCCGGTCGGCGGTCGGCCAGGGATTCGCCGTCGACGAGCACGTCGCCGATCCGGAACTTCCGGTAGTCGCTGGGGACGGCGTTGCCGACCTTGTCGACGCGCTCGCGTAACGGGACGTACTGCTGGCGGACGCCAAGCCCGCCCAGCGGGTGGACGAGCACCGGTCCCTCCTCGTCACCGCCCGACTCGCTCTGGCCACCGCCACCCGACTCGCTCCCGGCGCCGGGATCGGCGATCGTCACCAGCGCGCCGGCGGTGTCGGGTAGCTGGGCCGACCAGTTCTCGGACTTCCCGAACTCCTCGGTGAGCTTCGGCATCACCGTCGCCGGGGGCATCCCCTCCGTGTCGCCGCCCGACCCGATGGTCTCGTCGACGTTCACCGTCACCGAAAACATCAGGATGTCGATGGAGACCGTGCCCTTGACGTGGAACGGACCGGGGCCCTTCAGCGTCCCGTCGATCTTCAGCTCCAGGCCCTTGCCCTTGAATTTGATCGCGAGCTTCGCCAGAAAGTCGATGATGAACTTGAAGGGGTCGAACTGGAACAGCGCGTCGAAGGACAGCTCGCCCTTGGCCGTGATCGGGCCGACCTCGGCGTGGAGGTAGACGCCGGCGCCGACCTGGAAGGTGTTCGGCGTCGTCGCCATGTACCCCTTGTACTCCAGGCGCAGGTTCCCGCTCGGGCCGCTCATGCTGGCCTTGATCCGGGCGAGTTCGGGAAAGCCCGAGGGCGCCTCGTACCGGGGGTGGAAGCCACCGATCGACAGCAGGAACCGCGAGTCGTCGCCCCAGTACAGCCGCATCGCCATGTCGCCCGAGACCGTCCACATGACGATCCGGGAGTCGTACAGCGAGGCGTCGATGGAGAGCTTCTGGTTCGGCGGGTCGATGATCCCGACGACCGCGAGGTTCAGCTTGACGAGCCCGGCGTCCTGGTCGGGCAAGGCGAGGTGAAAGGCGCCGACGATCGCGATCTTCAGGGTCGGGAACTGGAGAACGACCCCGACCTCCATCGTGAGCATCGTCGGGGTTCCCCACCCGAGTTTGGCCATCGGCCCGGCGACGTGCATGTCGGCCGTCGGCGGGAAGATGGACCGGAGGTCCGAGATGATCCGGTCGGCGTTCTCGACGACGTTCCGTGGAAACAGGATGGAACTCACGTTGCCGGCCCGGATGGCGTCGCCCAGCGGTTTGGACTTCATCGAGCGGTTGATCCCGAGCAGCCCGCCGAGACCGTTGAGGCTGAAGCCAAAGCCCAGCTGGATGGGCGGGAACTCCGCCGTGATGAGCAAGAGCAGCGAGAAGCCGTCGCGCCCGCCGGGGAGCTCCGTCCGCAACAGGCCGACGGCGGTGATCGACAGCGTCTTGATCTGGAGCTGAAGCGCGCCGGAGTAGCGGTTCTCCTCGGGGTAGAAGTTCAGAACGCCGCCGCCGGAGACCGGGCCCGCATCCACTGACAGCGCGAGCCCGTCCGGCGGTCGGAAGCCGATCGAGTGGTCGACCGGGCCGAGATTGCCGCCGTCCTCCGGAAAGGCGAGTTCGTTTTTGATCCCCATCCGCTCCACGCGCGCGAACAGGAAGCCGAGGTCGATCTCCGGCGACCCGGCGACGGTCGTCGGTAGCGCCGGGGGTTTGCTCCCGCCGCCATCGCCGAGATCCGGGGGTTCGATGCCGAGGAACGTCTCCTTGATCTGGAGGGGCCCCAGCGGGATGTTCTCCGCCAGCGCGATCTCGAGGGAGCCGCCCTGCTGGAGGTAGAAACCGCTCGTGCTCGACCAGCCGGCCGTCACGGAGAAGTCGTACTCGATCGGCTCCGGGATCACCTTGTCCAGAAAGCCGCCCTGGGGGTCGACGGCGAGCGTCCCGGTCGTGGTCAGCTCCGCGCCGACCTCGACCTCGTCGTCGACGTACTCGAAGGTCCCCGCGATCTCCGCGCCGTTCATGTCGAGCGTCCCGACCGCGGTCCCCATCAGCCGCTTTTGCACCTCGGTGCCCTCGCCGCCGTAGGACACCCCGATCGTGAACACGAGCTGGTCCTCCTGGGTGGTCCCCTGGACCGTCGCGTCCGAGCTCTCGACGTTGACGAAGTTCGTCTCGACGCCGTCGTTCAGGGTGGGATTGATCGCCACGCCGCGGTTCGCGAGCTCCCCCTCGCCGTCGACGTCGACCTGCCAGCCGCCGCCGAGGTCCCCGGTCATGTCGCCGGTGAGCGTCCCGTAGGTGACGAGTGCGACGCCGGGGAGCCAGTCGTTCTCCGAGGGATCCGGCGGGAGCGGGATGAGCTTGACGCCGGTCTCGAAGCTCGTCCCGTCGCTGATCTGGTAGCCGATCAGCGGCACGAGCAGTTTCGCCCCCTTCGCGTCGAGACCGCTATCGTCGAGGTCCTCGACGTTCGAGACGCCGGTGAGGTTCTTCATCTCCTGTTCCGTTGCGCCGGGCATCCTCGCGTGAACTCCCTGGCCCCAGAACACCTGCATCAGCCGCTCCAGCAGGATCGAGGCGAGAAACTCGGTTCCCTCCTCGGCGGCCCAGTTGAACACCTCCTTGGGGATCTCGTTGGGATCCTCCAGCGCCTCGACGAGTCGTTCGAGGTCCAGTTCCTCGGGCCGACGTTCACCCTCTTTGGGGGCCCGGATGACGTCGAAGGTCTTGCACCAGCCGTACACCTGGCCCTGGTAGGTGCGGAGGTACCGGATGATCAGGTAATCGAGGATGGTGTCCCCGAGGTTCCCCATGTCGGGGTCCTGGAGTTCGACGTCCTGCAGGGCCTTGATCGACTCGAAGATCGCCTTCGCGGACTTGCCGGCCTCCTTCAGCTCCTGAACGTCGACCTCCTCCATCACCGTCCCCCAGTCGACCTCCCCGACGTCGGCCATCGAGTCGATGTCGTCGACCTCGTCGACGGCGGCGATGATCCCCTTGACCGTCTCGATGAGGTTGCCGCCGTTGCTCTTCACCTCGCTTTCGAGCTGGTCGAAAACGGCTTCGCCGTCCTGGCCGAGCACCTGCTCGGTGACGCCCATGTCGTCGAGCAGCTCCTTGACACCGAGCGGGCCGTCCTCGACGGCCGTCACCACCGGTTCGACGAGCTTGAGCAACTCGACGACGACGGAACTGCGGGATCCCTCGCCGCCCTCGCCGCTGGCGTCCGAATCAGTCGCGGACACGGTGTTCACCTCCGGGGCAATCGGTGGCGGTCGTCACCGCCGGGGAGTGGTAACGCGCTCCCGCTCGCGGCGGTTCGACGGGGAGACTCATCTTTCCTCCGAGACGGAAACCCCGCCGTTCACCGCGGGGAGGAAGTCGACACGATGCTGTGCAACTGTCGGAATCGGCAGGGCTGGTTTCCCCACCGATGCGGAACTGTTAGGTGGCATGGTACCGTTTCCCACAATGCAGTCCGAGCGGTCCAAAATGGCCCGCTCGGACGGGCCGCAGTAACCCGGCCCCGAACACGGGAGCCGTTGACGGAGGCCACTCCCATCGGTGACAGGAGGGACGTTCCGAACCTGTCCATCGAGACAGGGGACATCCGGTACTGAACCGCCACACGGCGGGTGAGAAATCCCCTGCTCACTCCCGAGGTGACGCGTCCGAGGCTTACCGTGAATTAAAACGGTGTGAGCCAGCCCCCCAACCGCTCCGTGTTGGATACTATCGGACAGAACAGTTGATAATATCCGCCGGGGACGATCCCAGGCGGAATGTATCACTGCTTCCGTCCGACAGTAAAGTAGGGGGAGTCGCCTCACCATGGGACCGTGGCTGGTCGTGCAACCCGCGTCCGCCGTCGTTCCGAGGGTGGTGTGGAAACCCATCATGGGTGAAAGCCCCGCCCTTCAGGGCGGGCGTAGGTTACTCCTGCATCGCCTCCCCGACGCCGGAGGACCAGTCGCTGAGCCAGCCCAGGACGCTGCCGCCGGTCGTTTCGCGCTGGTAGCCCTTGTTCAACTGCTCGGGCACGTCGTCGGCACCCTCAGACATGGCCTTGCGGACGTCGGGTCGACCGAAGTGGTCCACGATCGAGGAGTTTGCCTGGGTCGCCGTCATCCCGATGTTGAGTTCGAGACCGAAGCCGATCTCCAGCTCGCCGGAGTAGCTGACACCGTGCCAGCCAGCGTCGGGCCAGCCAAAGCCCAGGGCCCCCTTGGCCATCGTTTTGTCGTAGTCGACGGAGCTGAAATACGAGCCGGACGCCTCGCCGCCGGCGATGAACTTCCCGCCGGCCTCGACGTCGAGCGACACCACCGGACCGGCCCAGCTGGCCCGGGTGTTCGGCTCGTCACCGAAGCGAACTGCGTAGAAGTACTCGGCGCCGATCCCGGCGCTGGCGTCGAGATCGATCCCGGTACTGTACCCCACCGAGGTGAAGAGAAAGAAATGTGGATTGTCGAGGGGGTCCACGGCGACGCCCTCGTCGCCGACGTCCGCCTCGGAGTGGGTGATCCAGAGGATCGAGACGCCGGTCGGCTCGACGGAGACGCCGCCGACGCCGATGCCGCCCTCGACCTCCAGGGAGATGTCCACGCCGAACCCGTCGATGCCGGCGTGAGCCAGCGCCCACCGCCGGTAGGGGGCGAGCCAGCCGCCGAACGTGTCCCTGGCCGTCGTGACGTGATCCCACTTGATCTCGTCGGAAGCGTTCTGATGCTGGACGGCGTCTTTGGCCTGTGACTCGGTGACGATCTCCCGCGCGGCTGCACCTTCCACGTCCGCGTTCTGCATGGAGGGTTGCTCAGGCATCGGCCGCCACCCCGGTGTCCGTGTAGCGCCGTCGTGTAGGGCCCCGGGGCAGCGCTCGCGATCCTGCCGGCGAACTCTTGTCAGCGCGATCCATTACCCTGTCCCGCCGAAGGGCAGCAATAAAAAGGTTATTGTCACCATACCACATGATGGTGTTACCGGAGTGCGGAAAGAAAGCCCCGGCCCGAGGGGCGATGCGCGCGTTCGAAAACCAGGTCGGTCCGTACCCGAAATTTAAATAGATGAAACGTGAATCCCT
>CAYSJP010000001.1:0-18685 GCA_964431395.1 uncultured Halobacteriales archaeon | reverse complement strand
TCGAAAACCAGGTCGGTCCGTACCCGAAATTTAAATAGATGAAACGTGAATCCCTCTGAAATGGAGCGTAACGCGGTAAGCGTTACCAACACACAACCAATGGTGGCCGGGACATGAATACGCGCAAGGGGGTTCTGATCGCAAGCGTGGCCGTGGTGCTAATCGTCGCGGTCCTCGGCGTCTCCTCGACCGCGCCGACCGCCTCCGCCGCGAGCCACGCCCCGTCGGACGTCATCGCCTCCGAGAACGTCGAACCCAACGACGGGTTCGAGAACGCGACGAACGTGACCGACGGGTACTACGCGGACCTAGAGATCACGGACGGCGACACCGATTTCTACGCCGTGGAACTGGATCAGGGGGACGAACTCGAGGCGTCGATCTACTTCAGCCACGCCACGGGCGACCTGGACATGCGGGTCTACGACGAGACCCAGGAACAGCTCCTCGATAGCACCTCGGCCACCGACAACGAGACGATCACGCTCTCCTCCGACGCGGGCGGAACGTACTTCGTCGAAGTGTATGGATTCGATGACGCGACTGCGCCGTACGACCTGGGGATACGGACGAGTTCCGGGCTCGCCGACGCGGCGTGTTCGCTGTCCGACACCGAGGCACCCCCGGGGACGACGGTGTTCCTGGACGCGAGCGACTCCGAAAACGTCGATCTGTACACCTACGACAAGGAGGGTGACGGGACCTACGACGCCGAGGGCAGCCAGGACACGGAGTCGTTCCCCTACCAGGAGCCGGGGACGTACCAGCCCCGGGTGCAGGCGGTGAACTTCACCGACGATTCCGAGGACGTCGCCGACTGCGGCGAACTGACGATCGACGAGAACGAGGATCCCGACGCGAGCCTGACGTTCAGTCCCGTCGGGCCGGCCTCTGGCGAGACCGTCACCTTCGACGGGACCGGCTCGACGGATCCGGACGGCGACGACCTGGTCTTTACCGGGTACGATATCGGGAACGACGGATCGTTCGAGGGGGGCTCCGACGTCGCCCAGCCGTACAACTGGACCTTCGAGGAGCCCGGGACCTACGAGGTCCGACTCGAGGTCGAGGACGAACACGGCGCGACGGGGGAGGACATCGTCACCGTGGACGTCGGATCGCCGGTGACCCTCGCGTGTTCGGTGAGTCCGGGATCGGTCACCGTCGGCGAGGACGTCACGGTCGACGCCACGGAGTCCGAGGGGATCGACACCATCGACGTCGACATCGACGGTGACGAGACGTTCGAACGCGAGAACGTCGGCCTGGAGTACACCTACCAGTACGAGGAGCCGGGGGGGTACGCCGTCTTCGCCCGGGCCGAGTACGACGGCGGGACCGAGTTCGCCACTTGCGGTGACGTGGCCGTCGAGGCGGCCGACCCGACGCTGCCGAGCGACATGTCCGTGACCGTGACGGATCCGTGGACGGATTACGAGGGCGAGGAGTCGACGGTGACGTTCGAGACGGTCATCACGGCCGACGGGGAGCCATACGAGTACGGGGAGTACGGATCGCCCGACGCCACCCATTTCGAGGTCGCCATCGGCGGCGCGTCGGTTCCGACGGAGGACCTCACGCTGACCGAGCAGTCCCAGGACAGGTACACCGTCGAGGCAGTCGTTCCCGTCGAGAGCATCCGGGGATACGGCCTGGACGTTGCGTTCACCGACGAGAAAGCCGGCACGGAAGCGACGGTTGAGGGATCCGCTAACATCCTCGTCCCGGTGCTGGATGCGATGGAGGGAACGGGGACACGGAGCGCCCCCTACGTCGTGACGAACGCGACGGAGCTACAGGCGGTCGACGCCGACCGGGACGGACACGTCCGGCTCGGGACCGACGTCGACGCCTCGGAGACGGAGGCGTGGTTCGGCGGGGCCGGGTTCATCCCGATCGGGCGGGAGGGTGACGGGTTCAACGGGACGTTCGACGGGGACGGCCACACGATCTCCGGGCTGACGATCGATCGCGGCGGCCAGGGCTCCGTCGGGCTGTTTCACACGATCGGGGCCGGCGGCGTCGTCGAGAACGTCACGCTCGCCGGGGTCGACGTCGTCGGGGAGGCCACGACGGGCGCGCTCGCCGGGACGAGCCGCGGGACGGTGCGCTGGTCGGGCGCGACGGGGGAGGTGGCCGGCGGCAGGGACACCGGCGGCCTCGTCGGGAGAATCAGCGAGACGACGGACGGCCGTTCCGTCTTCCGGTCGTACGCGGCGGTGAACGTGACCGGGGGGTACGCGACGGGTGGGCTCGTCGGCTACAACGGCGGCGGGCGGATCGTGGAGTCGTTCGCGACCGGTGACGTCGACGGTGGCGAGATCGTCGGCGGCTTGTTGGGGTACAATTTCGACGGCGTCGTCGTCAAGTCCTACGCGCAGGGGGACGTACACGGTGACAGACGGGTAGCCGGGCTCGTCGGCGAGAACCAGCACGCAGCCTCCACGCCCGGTGGCGGCCTCGTGAACGAGACGTACGCGACCGGCCGGGTGACCGCGACGGAGGAGCTGACTGGAGGCCTCGTCGCGACCGAGACGATCGCGGACATCGAGAACTCCTACTGGGACACCGAGGCCACGGGACAGGAGGTGGCCCTCGGGATGGACCCGGACGACGGTAATTACCTGGCCGGGAAGCTCCGGACCGTGGAGATGCAGGGGGTCGCGGCCGAGTCCAACATGAGCGATTTCGATTTCGACGACACGTGGCGAACCGTCGAGGGGGACTACCCGCGGCTGCAGTGGGCGGACGGGATCGATGACGACGACGAGCCACCCCCGGGCGACGGGGAGCCGACCCGGACCCAGGTCACCGATCCGCCCGGCACGACGGCCCCGTCCCCGGCGGATCCGGGGCTGCCACTCTCCCCGGAGCTGATCGGGGGCGGGCTACTCTCGCTGGCCGGGCTCGGCGGGGGGTACTACGCGTACAATCGGGTCTCCTCAGGGTCGGACTCCGAGCCACCGCGTCCGCCAAAGCAGTTGCCCGATGGCCACGGCCTGGCACACATCGAGACAGGGACCATCTCGACGCCGGTCGAGTCGGGCACGGTGTCCGTGACCGGTCTCGGCTTCGAACCGGACCTCATCGTCCTGTCCGCCTCGAACGTCGCAGCCGGCGGGGGCGGCGGTCCCGCGACTGATCGGACCGACGGCTGGGCACACGGGAGGGTTCGGCGCCAGTCTGACGGCACCCTGCTCCAGTCGACGATGGCGCTGGCCGACGACGGCCGGAGCATCGACGCCGGCATGGGCGCGGCGAGCGACGGGCACGCCCTCGAGTTGCTGGTGCATCACGACGACACCCCCGAGCGGGTGCTTGGCACCGTCACGAACACGACGTCGGACGGTTTCGAAATCAGCTTCGACACCTCGGGACTCCGCGGGGACCACGCCGACGCCGAGTTCGCGGTCCT
Source organism: uncultured Halobacteriales archaeon (assembly GCA_964431395.1). GTDB lineage: Archaea > Halobacteriota > Halobacteria > Halobacteriales > Hikarchaeaceae > CAYSJP01. Next base: position 15,270 of record CAYSJP010000001.1, on the reverse strand, counting down.
CTACAAGGCCTTCGGGTTCCGCGGCGAGCCCCAGATCTCAGTCGGCCACTTCCGGACGCCGGACGTCCCGGGCACCCAGACGATCGACCTCGGGATCGACGCCGACCACGTGATGCTGTTCGCGACGAACACGGTCGACGACGTCGACTCCCACCTGATGACGGACCTGCCGCTCGGCTTCTCGGTGGGTGACGTGATCGGCAACGGCGCGGGCCCGGCACAGCTCACCCGGACCGCGACGGCCGGGCCCTCGATCGACGGCTCGGTCGGATACGCGGCCTTCGACGACCGGTCGTTGCACCTCCAGTACGGTTACGACGGCGCGGTCCGGGGCCGGACCACGGCGGCTGTCACCGCGCTCTCGGAGGGCCGGATGTCCCTCAAGTACGAGAAGGTCTACAACGGGCCGAACAAGCTCGACTCGACGGACAGCAAGCTCGTGAGCTACGTTGCGATGAACACCGGCGACGTCCAGCCCGCCATCGGACACTTCCAGCTGCCGGAGCCGGGGTCCGACGAGGTGCTGGTGGTCGATCTCGGCTTCCGCCCGTCGATGGTCGAGTTCCAGAGCTTCGCGATCCACGAGATGAACGCCGAGACCGTCGTCGACGCCCCGGTCTCATTTGGCTGGTCCGAGGGGAGCGTGATCGCGGACGACGGCGACGTCCGTCACCAGGTGCTGGATGAGACCACCGGTCCGTCGGTGCCATCGCCGGGCGCCGGCATGCGGCTCGATCCCGGGGTCGCGGCGTCGGTGCGCACGATCGCCGACGGCGGCAAGATCACCGGACGCGACGACGTAACCGTGACGCGGCTCACCGACTCGGGGTTCGAGATGGTGGTGACCGACATCGGCACGTCCGCCCGGACGGGTGAGGAGCCTCGCCCGCTCGTGTTCTACAAGGCCTGGCCCCAGCCGATCGCGTCGGACCAGGGGTGAGGGCGGCGGGCCGGCGGGTGGTCACCGTCACTGATAATGACTGTTGTAGGCAATTACCGTATCGACCGCCCGCTGTCGGGCGGTCGGACCGGTAAAACGCTACAACAGTCATTATGACGGCTTCCCGAGGGTCCACCCGGTCGAGTCGGACGTCCGCAGACGCCTACAGGGGGAGCGAGTCGACGACGCCGGCGATATCGGGGGTGAAAAACGCGTAGCCGGCGGTCGCACCGATCCCCAGGGCCACGAGGGCGTACCACGGCTCCAGTCGCACCGTTTTCAACGCCTTCGTCCGGTAGCGCTTGTACCCCAGCGCCCCGGCGACGAAGACTCCCATCAGGGTGACGGCGAGGTTCTGCCTGCCGATGGAGACGAGCCAGGTCAGCGCGAACCCGACGACGGCACCGAGTTCGATCGCGTGGACCTCGTTGTGGCTCACCTCCCGCACCCCCTTCGAGAGCGGAACGGCGCTCGGGATCTCGAACGCCGCGTGGCCGCCCTTCGAGAGTGACGGGCCCGTGTCCGAGGTGGTTCCGACGGTGGTGGTGCCCTTCGTCGTACCGCCGCCCGTCCCGGTGCTTCCACCTTCGATGGCGGCGTTGGTGGGGTCGGATTCGGACCGATTCAGGTAGTCGCGACCCTTCTTGAGAGCGGCGACTCCGAACAGCCCCCACGCGCCATAAAACAACGCACCGGTCGTCGACACCGGATCCGGGAGGGACCCGACCACGTCCGACCCCACTCCAGTGACGAGCACGTGGAGGAGGTCGATGGATGCGCCAGTCATGAGCCACTCCCCGTGCCCGCGGCACGTGCTGGCTGTCGGGTGGTCGACCGCGTCGGTGCGTCGGTCCCAGTTCGGTGGTGGTGTGTCGGTGGCATCGTTCGTGGTCCAGTGTGGGCTCCGGGGCCGTCCGTCGTCCGGGGGACGACCGGAGGGGATTCGTCGATCGTTCGAACGTGTATGCCAGTCTCTACCATATTAACCTTTTGGCGGACGAAGTCGTCGTACCGTCGGCCGTGACTCGGGAGGGATGGCTGTGACCCGATAGAGATGTTCGCCACACCGGGGTGTCGAGTCACGCCACGAGCACACGGTCGACGGCGTCACTCGCGAGCGCTGGCGAGAGCGACCGTTCCGGGCGCGACGACGAACCAGAAGGCCGCGATCAGCAGAAACCAGGGGTTCCCTAGCGCCATGCTAGTCATGAGCGCCATCATTCCGACGAGCACCGAGGCGGCGACCATGAGCTGGTAGGGCCGGTCGAGTCCGGCGAACCACCTGAGGACCTGCTCACCGTCCATGGTTGCTATCGAGGTGACGGCGATTAGACTGTTTCGGCTCCGAGTCGACGAACCCACCCCACGTCGCTCGGCGCGACTGGGGTCGTCGTCAGGTCCGCGCCCGGTCCGCGAGAGCCGAGAGCGTCGGCGCGGTCCGGAGATCGGCGACCGTGCAGTACCACGCTCCACGAACCCCGTTCCCGTCGTTCACAACCGGGGTGTCGAGCGGGACGGGGTCGTCGAAGGTGAACACGACGACCCGATCCTCGTCGGAGAACGGGTCGATGAGCGCCGTCCAGTCGGCTTCGTCCATCGGCCCCGGCTCCCCGCGGGTCTGTGCTCTCCGGTCGGTGACCCGCGCGTAGTGCGTGATACTAGAGATCGGTGCCGTCCGGTAGAAGGCCATGTACTCGAAGGACTCGCGGGTCCGCGGGTACGACTGCGGGCACGGGTAGAACCCGTCCCGGCAGCGATCGAACGTGTCCGGTCGGGTCGCCACGACACAGACGGACGCCTCCCCCGGCGCGTCGTCGTCCGGACTGTCGTCCGCGAACCGGTCCAGATCCATACCCACACGAGGGGGGCGACCGATAAATACCCACCACCGACGCCGACGGTCGTACACGACTCACCGACCCCGCAGGCGTGAACGCGTCGTCCGGCGGGCTGGAGGCCCCGCAAGCGTGAACGCGCCGTCCGGCGGGCTGGAGGCCGACCCTGGCGCCGACGGCGGTGGCACACACCGGCACGTACCGGGAACGGTCCGCATCACTCGACGACCGCGAGTGGGTTGTGCCCGACGGCGAGCACCGCGCCCAGCAGGAGAAAATACGTCAGAAGGCCCCAGCACAGCACTGCAACGACCGGCGGACCAACGACCCCGTAGGCCCACGTTCCGCCCGCGACGACCGCGACGACGCTTCCGAGCCGGACTGCCGGGCGCTCCCACAGTCCCGTGATCGCCGGGTATCGCAGAAAGCCGAGTTCGATCAGGAGCGCACCGAAAATGCCGGAGACGGCCGGAACTGGCCTCAACAGTGTTCCGGTGGTCCGTTCCACGGTGAGGAGACCAAGGAGTACGGCCAGTGTACCGGCAGCGAGCACGGCGTCCCGGCGGTAGTTCGGCATTTCTCTCCCGGTGGTGGACTCGTGGTCCCCGGCAGAACGCATGGCGGCGGCGTCAAGGGGGATTCGCTACAACCGATCCGTACCGCTGGAGACGTCCGGCAGCTCGCCGAAACGACTCCGGATCGCGCTCAGGGGCCCGACTCTTCCCGGGGCTCGTCGTCGTCGGCTCCGTCCTCCGGGGTCTCGTCGTCGTCGTCGGCTCCGTCCTCCGGGGTCTCGTCGTCATCGTCGGCTCCGCCGCCCGTGCCATCGTCTTCGGGACGCTCGTCGCTGTCAACGTCACCGATGTCGATCGAGACTGGTTCCTCCCGCCGGGGAGCCGGTGTGGGGTCGACCGTTCTCGACGACGCACCGGCGAGGTATCCGACGGTCCCGCCCACGAATCCACCGACCACGGCGCCGGGGAGATTGCCACGCTTGAGTCCAGCGACCGTCCCGACGAATCCGCCGACGAACGAGAGGGCTGCGGGGTCTGCTTCGCGTGTCATGTCGCCCGTGGCATCGTGCTGTTCTGACACCATGATTGCTCTAAGTGCTGGAAGCTTAAATCAGGAAGCTACGAACCGTCACGGCCGAGCACGAATGACATCGGGGACTCCACGGCGCTCCGGGGGGCCGGTGGATCGTCCGACGGCCCGTCGTCCCGGCCCGCTACCGGCACTCACTCCTCGAGTTCGGTGACGTCGTCGACGAGCTGTTTCCCGATGGACTGTGTGGAGCCGTCGGTCAACTCCAGCATGAGCATGCTCCCGACGTCGTCGTACGCGTCGACCGTGAGCGTCGTTTCGTCGCCCTGGGTGAGGGGATGTGCTTCGCTGAGTGTGATCTCTTGACATCCTCCCCGCGCTAAAGGGCTGTCTTTTACCCATAACTCGATCTCTTCGAGAAAAATTAATAAATTAAAGTAAAAACAAAATAATTGATTAGAGAAATATCATTAGCCGAGTCAACCCGCGATCTGTGGGGAGCGGTTGGTCCGAACAATCACAGGTACGTCCAAGTTCAGGATATGTCTCGCTGAATGAGCGTCGTCTGGCGCTCATTCAGCACCCAGTTCGTAGCCTTCTGCCCACATGCGAAGCTTTTGAAGCCCTTTCCACAATGAGAGAGCGTCGAAGGGCCACCGACTGGGATTTTTATCGGCACGCCTCCCAGGTCGGCGCATGATCGCCCAGGCTTTCCCACCGGAGTGGCTAACGGACGTCCTCTCGGTGTACGATCAGGTGCTATCGGAGTTGTTCTGGTTCGTCGTCGGATTCGGGGTCGTCTACGTCGTGGGCCGGCTGTTTCTCGTTCCGCTTGCTGCCCGGTTCGTCGAATCGCGAAATCGGAACAATCCGACGATACAGACTGCAGTGGAGACGTACCTTCGGGTCGTTCTGATCGGGTTCGGGACCCTGACGGGCATAATCGCCGCCGGCTACGGGAGCGTACTCTCCGATTCGGCGGTGATCATCGCGGCCATCACGTTCGGCCTCAGCATCGCCGGTCAGCAGGTGTTCGGGTCGCTCATCAGCGGAATGTTTCTCGTCGCCAATTCGGAGTTCAACGTCGGCGACTGGATCGAGTGGTCGGGCGGTAACGGCACCGTCGAAGCTGTCAACTTTCGCTTCACTCGGGTCCGGACGCTGAACAACGAAACCGTCTCGGTTCCCAACAACGAGCTGACGAACAACGCGATCACCCAGCCGTACGGCCGAAACAGGTATCGGATCACCGAACGGGTGTACGTCTCCTACGCCGAAGACACCGAGCGAGCGCTGACGGAGCTGCGACGGATCGCCACCGACTACGAGTCAACGCTCGGTGATCCGGCGCCGATCACGAGCATCGTCGAACTCGGGGAGAACGCGATCACGATACAGGCGGCGTTCTGGATCGAGGATCCCACACGCGGCAACGCCCTGGCGGTTCGCTCCGAGTTCCGCGGGTTAGTGAAACGGCACTTCGAGGAGGAGGACATCACGCTCGCACCGTACTCCGGACAGATGCTCTCGGGGGAGATCACCGTCACGGACGGCGCGACCGAGTCTCAAAACGGCGGGTGACGCGGACCCGAGAAACACTTGCTTTTCTACTCCGGCTCGATGTACACCTTCCTGATGCCGTCGTTCGCCTGCGTGAGCTCGCCCTCGATGGCGGTGATCTCGTCGTCGATTTCGTCGGTGTCGAGTTCCTTCGCGAACGCGATGTCGGCGCTGACGATGATCCGATCGGTGCCGAAAAACAGCGTCCGAAAGTCCACGATCTCGGTGACGCTCTCGCGGGATTGGATGACGTCGCGGAGCACTCGTTCGTCCCCCTTCGGGATGCTCTCACCGAGAAGGAGTCGTTTGTTCTCCCAGGCCAGCGCCAGGGCGAATCCCATCAGCATGAGGCCGATCAGGAGCGCTCCGACGGCGTCGTAGATCGGGTCGCCGGTCTCGCGGGTGAGGAACACGCCGAACAGGGCAATCCCGGCACCCAACCCGGCGACCGTGTCCTCGGTGAACGCCGTGAGGACGGTCACGTCGCTGGTCTTGCGGAACGCCTCCCGGAATCCGGACCAGTCGTTCTCCTCGATCTGTCTGGACAGGTTCGCGTAGGCTTTTTTGAACGCGTACGCCTCGAAGATGATCGCGCCGACCAGGACGGCGTAGTTTATCAAAACGGCGTCGACAGTGATATCCACGAGCGGGATCGTCGCCGTGTTCATCTCCGGCGGATGAGGATTCACGATCGCGTCGTAGCCGTGCTTGGCCGACTCCCATCCGGCGATCCCGAACAACAGTACCGATACGAGAAACGAGTAGAAGAACTGCGCCTTGCCGTACCCGAACGGGTGCTTCCGATTCCGTTCTTTTTTGCTGTACCGGATGCCGATCAGGAGGAACACCTGGTTGCCCGTGTCGGAGATGCTGTGGTACGTCTCCGAGAGCATCGAGGGGCTCCCCGTCAGCAGAAAGCCGACGAACTTCAGGACCGCAATCGCCCCGTTCGCGAACAGCGCTGCGATCACGACCGACTTGCTACTCGCCATCTACCCGTTACCCCATTCGGGGCCCACTTATAATGACTGCCCTCACTGCCGACTGGTCCCACCGTCTGGCGGTGAGCGCCGCCAGGGGGATGGCACCGGTGAGAGACGAGAGCAGTCGCATTCAGTTCAGGTTTCTACTGAATAATACAGTTATCTATATAGTTCACATACTAGAACTCATAACCGACCCAGCGAATAGCCTCTCCCATGTCCAGTGACTCGACGACGTTCGGGTTCGTCTGTGTGCAGAACGCCGGCCGGAGTCAGATGTCGACGGCCTTCGCCGAGCGGGAACGGGACCGGCGTGGTCTCGAGGACACCGTGGAGATACTCACCGGTGGCACACGGCCCGCCGACCACGTTCACGAGGAAGTCATCACCGTGATGCGTGAGCTCGATATCGACCTCTCGGAACGGACACCTCGGAAGGTGTCGACTCCCGAACTCGAATCGTGCGACGTGGTCGCAACGATGGGCTGTTCGACGCTCGAACTCGACGCGGACACCGTCGATGTCCGCGACTGGGCACTGGAGGATCCGGACGGGCAGGACATGGACCGGGTGCGCGAGATTCGCGACGAGATCGAACGGCGGGTCGTCGAACTGTTCGACGAGTTCAGTGCGGAATCCTGATACTGATCATCGTAGTCTCGTACCGGTGCTCGCCTCCCCGGATGGCGGCGAGCATCGGCGAGGCACTGCGACGATCGTCGTCAGTGTGACCCGGTATCGACGCCGCCGGAAAGTGCGCTCGCGAGCGCGCCGTACAGGACGACCTCGTCGCCCAGCGAGGTGGCGCGGATCTCGGGGACGTTGCTGAGCACCATGTCGGGGACGCGCTCGATTATCGGATCGATCACGAGCGACTCGTTCTCCAGGGCGACGGCGCCGCCGATGGCGATCACGAGCGGGGCGTACGCCTGGACGATCGTCGACACGCCGATCGCGTTCCACTCCGCCACCCGGTCGATCACCTCGCGTGCGAGCGGGTCCCCGGAGTGCTCGAACACGTCGGCGGCGTCGAACGTCGGGTCGTCGAGGTCGAGCACGGTGTCGATCCCCTCGCGCTCGTGGATGTCCCGCGCGTAATCGGGGATGTTCGCGCCCGAGCAGTACGCCTCCCAGTGGCCCGCCCGGCCACAGCCACAGACCCGGCGGCCGTCGGCGTCGACGACCATGTGACCGATCTCGCCGGCGTTGCCGTCCCAGCCGTGCAGAACCGAGCCATCGACGGTGACGCCGGCGCCGATCCCGCTGGAGATCGTGATGTACACCATGTCGTCGGGGTTGAGTTCGGAGTAGTAACGCTCCCCGATGACGCCGGCGGTGGTGTCGTTGTGGAGCGAGACCCGATCGGAGTCGATGAGCGCCGAGACGGGTTCCCGGAGCGGAATCACGTCGATGACGTCGGGCAGGTTCGCCGGGTTCACGACGGAGCCGTCGGCGAGGTCGAGCGGGCCGATGGAGCCGATCCCCGCGGCCACGATCTCCCCGGAATCGATCCCGAGGTCCGAACAGGCGGCCCGGACCGCGTCGAGCACCGCCTCCGTGACGTCGACGCCGCGAGGTCCGCCCGGCGTCTTCCGCCTGTCGAGGGCGAGGATCTTTCCGTCATCGTCCGCGACGGCGGCCCGGACGTGCGTCGCGCCGAGGTCGATGCCGGCGTAATAAATCGTCGCCATCCCTCTGATAGGCGAAAATAGGACCCCCCGGGGATTAAACATCACCTGTTTCCGTCGGGAGGGGTGTTCGCGGTCGCCGGGGCTTATTAGCCCGGAGCGTGCACTCGAGTACATGATCCAACCGAACCTCTCGGATCGCATCGCGCTCGTGACCGGGAGCGCGACGGGCCTGGGCCGGGAGTTCGCGCTCGCGCTCGCGGACTGTGGTGCCAGCGTCGCCGTCCACTACCGATCGAGCGACGAGGCGGCGGCGGCGGTCGCCGCCGAGGCACGCGAGCGGGGCGCCCCCGAGGCGATCACGGTGTGTGCGGACGTCACCAGCCCCCAGCAGGTCGACGACTGCTTCCGCACCGTCGAGGACGAGCTCGGAACCGTCGACGTCCTCGTGAACAACGTCGGCGCGTTCGTCCCCGGCCACTGGGAGGAGATCGACGTCGCAACCTGGCACCGCGTGATCGACACCAACCTCACCGCGACGTACCTCTGCTCGCGGCGGGTCCTGCCGGCCATGCGCGAGGCCGGCTGGGGTCGTGTCGTCAACGTGGGCTACGCCTCGGGCGACCGGGGCGTCGTCTCGCCGGACAACTTTCCGTTTTTCGCTGCGAAGGCGGGCGTTCTCATGTTCACCCGGATGGTCGCGGCGGACACCGAGGGGGAGGGGATCACCGCCAACGCCGTCTCGCCGTACATCGTGGAGAACGCCGTGGACCACCCCGAGGATCTCCCGCAGGGCCGGCCCGCCTCCTTCGAGGACGTGACCCGAGCGCTGCGCTTCCTCGTCGACGAGGACGCCGACTACGTGAGCGGGGCGAACATCGAGGTCTCCGGCGGGTGGCTGCCCGAGGAGGTGTAGCCGGGGAGCGACCGCGGCCTCCCGTCAGACATACTATCCTCCGGCCCCGGGTTTGAGACGTGACCCGCGCGGCCGCACGTGAAGGGTTCGAGAAGTTCATCACCGAGGCCGTCGAGGCCACCTACCGGGAGTTCAACGTCGTCGCGGCGCTGCAGGGCGCGCGCACCCCCGGCAGCGGGACGGTCGACCGCCTGCTCAAGCAAAGCGAGACGCTGGATCGCCGCGTCGTCCAGCCGGAACTGCGCGCGTTCCGGGCCGACGTGGTCGACCAGTTCGACGTCCTGCTGGAGTACGTCACCGCCGAGGAGGGCATCGAACCCTACCGCGAAAAGCTGCTCGCCGCCGATCGCTACGCCGAGTCGATCCGCGAGGGCATCCCGGCGGACCGCCGGGAGCGCCTCGAGGACCGGCTCGTCGCGCGTCAAAAGCGCCTCGGCGACGCGATCGAGCCGATCGTGAACTCGTCTCACGGGGGGTACTGGACGGCGCTTCTGGAGACCTTCGACCGTGACGACGCGCTCGCGCTCGTCGAGGAACGCTTCGAGTTCACCGGGCCCTTGCGGGAGGACCGGGACGCCTTCGTCCTGCAGACGAGAATCGACCCGGGCGAGATCCTCTCGGGGGTCGGCTCGCTACTGGGTGAGGCGATGCCCACGATCACCGTCGAGTACACCGACGAGGCGGTGCAGGCGATGCGCACGGCCGAACGGCAGGTGATCGCGGAGACCAAAGCCGAAATCGAGCGGCGCTTCGACGCGGCCGGCAACGCATAACGGCTGCGCTCACTGCAGGCGCTCGACCGTCTCGACCAGGGGGTGGTGGGCGTAGTCGACGACCTCGATGTCGGCGATCGTCGACAGGTTCTGGTTCGCCGCCGTCTTCGCCATGCCCAGGTCGACCGCCTCGTCGATCACGATCACGTAGGCGTCCATCTCCGCGATGTCGAGGCGGTCGGCCGCGAGCACGCGGTGGTGGCCGTCCGCGAGCAACAGTTCGTCGGGCGTGTCGATCACGACCAGCGGCTCCGCGAGCCCGCGTTCGAGTTCGTACACCCGACCCTCGAGTTCGTCGGCGTACACCTTCGATTGGGTCGGCGTGAGCACCGACAGTTCGATCGTCCGGCGGTCCTGTGTCGTTTCGATCCCGTGGAGCGACTCGAGGGTGCGCGAGAGCCGGCCGACCTTCTCGGGGGTGGCGCGCTCGATCTGACTCCGGACGACGTCGGGGTTCGAGATGATGCCGACGAGTTCGCCCGACTCGTCGACGACTGGCAGCTGCCGGATGCCCGACCTGAGGATCACCCGCGCGGCGTCAGTCACCGACATCTCGGGATCGGCGACCATCAGGTCCCGGCTCATGGACGCCGAGACGGGGTCGTCGTCCGCCGCGAGCAGGAGGTCGGCTGCGCTGACGAACCCCTCGACGCGCCGGCCCGTACACACGGGAAACCCGTCGTGGCCGGTGTCGGCGATCCGCTCCGCGACGGTCGCGACCGTGTCGGAGGGGGCCACCGTCTCGACGTCGGAGGTCATGTACTCCCGGACGCGCGGTGCGCGGCTCTCCCCGCCGAGTACCTCCTCGTTCATACCGGAGTCTATTGATCGAGCGACAAAAATCCACGTGTCGGCGCCCGGACCCCGAGAACACCCTCCCGGGTCACGCGGCTCTCGAGGAGGCCGGCCCGTTCGGGTACGTTCATAATGACTGTTGTATACTGTCGGACAGAACGTTTGATAATCTCCGCCGGGGGTCCCCGGCGGAATGTATCAGTGCTTCCCTCCGACAGTATAGCGTTTTACCGCTCCGACCACCCGCCGTCGGGCGGTCGATGCGGTAATTGCCTACAACAGTCACTATCAAGGGCCAGCGCGCCGGGTATCGGGGTGATGAGGCCCGGCGACGTTCCGGAGGAAACTGGTGTACTGGTCATCGGAGGCGGACCGGGCGGCTACGCCGCCGCGATCCGGGCGGGACAACTCGGCCTGGACGTGGCGCTCGTCGAGATGGACGCCTACGGTGGGGCGTGCCTCAACCGCGGCTGTATCCCCTCGAAGGCGCTGCTGTCGGGGACGAAACTCGCCCACGACGCGGGATCGGCGGCGGAGATGGGCGTCCACGCCGATCCCGAGATCGACGCCGCGGCGATGACCGGCTGGAAGGACGACGTCGTCGACCGGCTCACCTCCGGGGTCGAGAAACTGTGCAAGGGAAACGGCGTCACGCTCATCGAGGGGCGCGCCGCGTTCGCCGGCGAACACGAGGCCGGGATTCACGATGCGGACGGCGCCAGGCTGGGAACGATCGCCTTCGAGCACGCGATCGTCGCGACGGGGAGCCGGCCGATCGAGGTGCCGGGCTTTTCGTTCGACGCGGACCCGGTGCTCGACTCCGCCGCCGCGCTGGACGTCGACGAACCTCCCGACCGGCTAGTGACGATCGGCGCGGGCTACGTCGGGATGGAACTGTCGACTGTGTTCGCCCGGATGGGGACAGACGTGACCGTCCTAGAGATGCTCGACGCGGCGCTCCCGGGGTACGGCGCGGATCTGACCCGTCCGGTGCGCACGCGTCTGGAGGAACTCGGCGTCGACTTCCGCTTCGGCGAGACCGCGAGCGGATGGGACGAGCGAGACGACGGAATCACCGTCAGGTCCGGGAACGGGGATGGGGATACCCACGAGTACGCCGCCGATGCGGTCCTCGTCGCGGTGGGGCGCGAGCCGGTGACTGGGACGCTCGGCCTCGACGCGATCGATCTGGTGCCGACCGACGCGGGCGTTCTCGAAACGGACGACCGCGCCCGGACCGATCTGGCGCACGTCTTCGCCGTGGGGGACGTGGCGGGCGAGCCGATGCTGGCCCACAGGGCGAGCACGGAGGGCGAGGTCGCCGCCGAGGTCATCGCGGGCGAGGACGCGTCGCTCGCGGACCGGGCGATCCCGGCGGCGGTGTTCACCGACCCCGAGATCGGGACGGTCGGGCTGACCGAAGCCGGCGCCCGAGAGGCCGGGTTCGACCCGGTCGTCGGCGAGTTCCGACTCCGGGCGAGCGGGCGGGCACTCACGCTCCGGGAGACCGGCGGGTTCGTCCGGATCGTGGGCGACGCCGACTCCGGGGCCGTCCTCGGCGGGCAGGTCATCGGACCGGAGGCGTCGGAACTGATCGCCGAGATCGGCCTCGCGGTGGAGACCGGCGCGACCCTGGCGGACGTCGCCGGGACGGTACACACCCACCCCACGCTCTCGGAGTCGGTGATGGAGGCCGCAAAGAAGGCGTTAGGGCGGGCGATCCACACGCTGAACCGGTGAGGGGGTATTCCCTTACTCCTCGAACTCGTCCTCCCACCGGAACAGACCGTTTCGCTGGATCGTCTCGCCGTCGACGATCAGGCGCGCGTCGCCAGTCGTGTCCGCGATGAGGTCGGTGTGTGTGGCGCTCGCGTTTCCCGACTCGCCGTCCGGCAGGCAGGCCTCGTAGGCCCGCCCCAGCGCCATGTGAACGGTGCCGGCCATCTTCTCGTCGAACAGGATGGAGTCGGTCGGCCTGTCGATCCCGCGGTTCATGCCGATCCCGAGTTCGCCCAGCCGGCGCGCCCCCTCGTCGGTCTCCAGCACCGACTCGATCACGGACGCACCGGCGCCGGCGTCGAACTCGACTACCTCGCCGCCCTCGAACCGGAGGGACGCGTCCCGGACGCGCGTCCCCCGGATCGTCATCGGGACGTCGAAGGCGACCTCGCCCTCGACGGAGTCCGCGACCGGAGCAGTGAACACCTCGCCGGAGGGCAGGTTGTGGGAGTCGTAGGCGACCGAGGCCGCGGAGTTGACCGCGGTCCGGCCCTCGATCGACATGACGAGGTCGGTCCGGTCGGCCTCGATCCGCACCTCGCTGCCGGCGTCGAGGATCTCCTTCAGCCGGGCCATCTCCGCGGCGAGCGCCTCCCAGTCCCGCAGGACGGCGTCGTAGACGAACTCCCTGTATTCCTCGTGAGCCATCCCCGCCTGCTGGGCGAGCGACCGCGTCGGGTGGACGGTCGACACCCAGTCGGTCCCGAAGCGGGCCTCGCGGATTCCCTCCCTGGCGCGTCCGTGCTCACGTCGGGTCGCCTCGGGGACGTCCGCCAGCGCGGCCGTGTTGCGCCCGCCGCCGAGTCTGAGATACGCGTCGGCGCGCTCGAACAGCGCGTGCTCGAAGTCGGGGTCTGGGTCGAACCCCTCGGCCGCGCGCAGGTAGGCGCGCTGCACCTCGCCGGAGTCGTACAGGAACCGGGGGTTCGCGCCGCGCTCGCCGAGCGCCCCGGCGACGGCGACCGCCAGGTCGTGGGCGCCCTCGCTCACCGACACGATCACGTCGTCGCCGTCCTCGATCCGGGCGCTCCAGTCGACCAGCAGTTCGGCGTGCTCGTGGACGCGTGGATCCATGGGGCCCCTTTCTCACGGGACGATCAAGGGCGCGTCGGTCGCGGCGATGGCCCGGCCCACGTCCGTCGGCGGGACTCCCGCCGTCGTGATGCCCGGAGTGATGGCTTGATACGTGTGCACCCACAACACGTTTTGTGGCACGAAAAATCACCCACGAACCGGACGGGCCGTACGTGATCGACGACGAGGAGTTCGAAGAACAGGGCAAAGCGGCGGCGATCTGTCGGTGTGGGCTGTCGAACAACCAGCCGTACTGCGATGGGTCACACGCCGTGACGGCCGACGAGGAAGACGGCGTCGTCTACGAGTACGAGAACGACGACGACGAGAACCCGCGACACGTCATCGGGGAGTAGCGCCGGACTCTGTGCGGCCCGGTTTAGATCATCCGTCAGACGTTCACGAGCAGTCGCCGTCGTAGCAGTTCGTCGGCCGCACGCGTAGACCGCGTCATCAGCCGAGCGTCTTGATCAGCGTCGCCCCCTCGACGAACGCGAGGTCGTTGCGGACCGCGTACTCGCGGGCCCTCGCTTTCGGGAGTGCCTCCCCGGAGGCGTCGTCGAGCATCTCACAGACGACGGCGGCCGGCTCCCGATTCGCCGCCGCGGCGAGGGCGATCACGAGTTCCGTGTGCCCCTGCCGGTCCGTGAGGGAAGGGGCGGCCCTGAGCAGGGAGACGTGGCCGGGCGAGCGAAACTCCGTGGCGAAGGCGTCGAGATCGTACTCCGGGACCCCGTCCGCGGCGGCGGCGAGCGCCCGGATCGTCCGCGAGCGGTCCGCGTCCGTGATCCCGGTGTAGGTGTCGCGGTGGTTCACCGAGATGGAAAACGAGGACCGATCGTCGTAGGCGACCTCGCCGGCCGCCGTCGGGTGATCGAGCGCTTCCTCCATGAGCGGCAGGTCGAACGCGTCGGCTACTCCGTCCGCGAGCGCGACACACACCAACCCGCCCGCGTCGTTGCGCAGCCGCGAGACCGCCTCGGGGGTCACGGCGGCGGCGGGGTACACGAGGTCCGTCTCGGCCTCCCGGTCGTCGAAGTCGTGGATCAGGACCGGGTCGCCCCGGCGGAAGGACTCGATCGCGCGCTCGACGCCGTCGAGGCGCTGGGTCATGGCTCCTCCGCGACGTGGACGGTCAGGACCTCGCCGTCGGCGAGATCCAGCGCGTCCCTGAGCTTCTCCGGGGCGATCACCTCGAGCTGGTCCTCGTCGTGGTGGGTGCGCTCGGGGGTGATGACGTGGGCCGGGCCGTATCGCTCGCCGGATGGACCCTCGTTTTCCCCCGTCTCGAGCGTGGCAGGGTAGCAGAACGCGGGGCCGTACGTGCGGTCCTCGCCCTCCCAGCCCTCGATCGTGACGGGGTCGAACGCCGTCAGTCCGGCCCGGGCACGGACGCTTTCGGGGGTGAGATCGAGGTTGAGCGTGCCAGCGAAGGGCGCATAGCCCAGTCGGTCCTCGAACTGCTCCATGTACCCCGGAAGCGAGATGTAGTGACGACCCTCGCCCATGCCGGAGGTGACGGCACCTTCCAGGGTGATCGTCTCGGGCTCCTCGAACACCCGGCGGTAGGTCTCGTACTCCTCCCGGAGGGCGTGCTCACCCGCGTCGGTGACCCGAACCCACTGTCCGTCGCCGACCGTGTCGCGCTCGATCAGCCCGGCGTCAGCGAGCGCCCGGAGCCGGCGGGAGGCGGTCTGGCTCGACACGTCGACCTCCTCGGCGAGCCCCGAACAGGACAGCTTGGTCTCGCCCGCGAACCCACCGTCGAGCGCGATCGCCCGCAGCGTGAGCAACGCGTCGTGTCCGACGGCGGGAGACGTCTCTTGCATGCCCCCTCTCTTGTACCACGCCCCTCATAAGCATGACGCTCGTGGAATGCATCACACGATCGTTACGGAAATTCGAGGCGAAAGCCTCGCCGTTCACGGCGGGGATGAAGCCGA